>CAKZOR010000088.1 GCA_937136755.1 uncultured Flavobacteriaceae bacterium
GAACTCTTGCCTTCACTGTCCAACGCCTCCAATAAAGATTGGTCCTGTGCCAAATAGTCATTGGCTTTTTGGCGTAAAAAAGATTCACAATGGGTAAATACTGCAGATTTTAGGGCTTCCATATAGTGGTGATTTAAAAAAGCCCATAGTGGGTTCACTATGGGCTTTTATGGGGCATACCCCTATGTTTAGGTCAGTTATTTACGTACGTCCATTCGTTGAATTTCTATTGAAATCTCTTCGTTGGATTGGCTGTCTATGTCTGCCTGAAAGGCGGCCAATTCTTCCTGAACACTAGCTTCTGTGCCTTCAAATACACGCTCTACTGTCTTGGTCTCGCCATTTTCAGTAATGGTGTAAGCCACTGTAGCAGTCACCTCATCTTGTTCATTGCTGCTCGCATTAACAGAAACAGAAATTTCTTTATGAGACTCATGTAATCCCTCTGTAGTGTGACCCGCTCCTAAAATAGGGGCAATTACTAGTCCTACCAGACAGGTGAGTTTAATTAGAATATTCATAGAAGGTCCTGATGTATCCTTGAATGGATCTCCCACTGTATCTCCAGTCACGGCAGCTTTGTGCGCGTCTGAGCCTTTGTAGGTCATTTCTCCGTTGATCATGACACCCGCTTCAAAAGATTTTTTAGCGTTGTCCCAAGCACCTCCTGCGTTGTTTTGGAAAATAGCCCACATAACACCACTCACACAAACACCAGCCATATAGCCTCCTAAAGGTTCCGCACCAAAGAGAAGTCCTATTAATATAGGAGTGATAATGGTAATTAATCCTGGTAGAATCATTTCTCTAAGCGCTGCTTTGGTAGATATGTCTACACATTTGGCGTATTCTGGTGTTCCGGTTCCCTCCATAATTCCAGGAATTTCGCGAAACTGTCTTCTTACTTCTTGCACCATTTCCATGGCTGCTTTTCCTACAGATTGCATGGCTAAGGCGGAGAATACCACTGGGATCATTCCTCCTACGAATAGCATGGCCAATACGTCTGCCTTAAATATATTAATCCCGTCTATGCCTGTGAAAGTCACATAGGCCGCAAATAAGGCCAAGGCAGTTAATGCCGCAGAGGCTATGGCAAAACCTTTACCAACTGCTGCGGTGGTGTTCCCTACCGAATCTAAAATGTCTGTACGCTCTCTCACTTCTGGAGCCAATTCACTCATTTCTGCTACCCCTCCTGCGTTGTCTGCAATGGGTCCAAATGCGTCTATAGCTAATTGCATTGCTGTGGTGGCCATCATGGCCGATGCCGCAAGCGCTACCCCATAAAAACCTGCCAATTCATAGGATCCGTATATGGCGGCTGCGAATAAAATAACCGAAGAAAAGGTAGATTTCATTCCCACCGCTAATCCTGCAATAATATTGGTAGCAGCCCCTGTAGAACTGTTTTCTACAATGTCCATTACTGGCTTTTTACCCAAAGAAGTGTAGTAGGCAGTCACAAAAGAAATTAAAGCGCCTACCGCTAGTCCAATACAAGCCGCATAGAATACATTTATAGATGGAATGTCTTTAATACCCTCTCCAAAGAAATTCATTTGAAGGGTGGCTGGAAGCATCCAGTCAATTAAAAACCAAGAGGCTACTAAGGTCAGTGCAATAGCGGCCCAGTTTCCTGTGTCTAGTGCTTTTTGAACCTGAGACTCTTTAGCGTCGTTGGAGGAAATTCTCACAAGGAAAGTTCCCACAATGGAGGCTAAAATACCTACTCCTGCTATTACAATAGGCAATAAAATAGGGCCCATATTATTAAATACATCTGTGAAGGATCCTCCAGCAGACATGTCTTTGATTAAATAGTTACCCAATACCATAGCGGCTAATACCGTGGCTACATAAGAGCCAAAAAGGTCTGCTCCCATTCCGGCTACATCTCCCACATTGTCTCCTACGTTGTCTGCAATAGTGGCTGGGTTTCTAGGATCGTCTTCAGGAATTCCTGCTTCTACTTTCCCCACTAAATCTGCACCTACGTCTGCTGCTTTGGTATAAATACCACCACCCACACGAGCAAAAAGTGCAATAGATTCTGCCCCTAAAGAGAATCCAGCGAGCGTTTCTAGTACCACGGTCATATTATCGTAAAAACTTCCTTCTGCCCCCATGAATTGGCCTAAGAAAAATAAGAACAATAAACTAAGGCCTAACACCGCTAAACTAGCTACTCCTAGACCCATAACTGTACCTCCACTAAAAGACACCTTTAGTGCTTGTGGTAAGCTGGTCTTGGCTGCTTCTGCGGTTCTGGCATTTGAGTCTGTAGCAATTCTCATCCCTATATTCCCTGCTAAGGCAGAAAGGATGGCGCCAAAAATAAAGGCGGGAACAATCATCCAACTAGTAGTTTCCACCACTAAAGATATTCCGTATAAGGCTATAGATGCTATGACCACAAAAATGGCTAAAAGTCTGTATTCTGCTCCTAAAAAGGCGAGCGCTCCTTCCTTGATGGCTTTAGAAATGCCTTGCATTTTTTCATCGCCAGCGGCCTGTTTTTTTACCCATGCCATTTTAACAAACATGAAGAGTAGTCCTAAAACAGCTAAGGCTATAGGAAGAAAGATAATATTAGATTCCATAAATAATTGATTAGTTTAAGTTTAGTTGTTTTTATTCGCCCCCTAATGTAGCAAAATATGCGATAAAAAAAAAAGGCGCCCCTGCGGGGCGCCTTTTTACAAAATTTTTGCGTTTCGGTTACTTAATAGTCACCTCTGCTAATGGAACGTCTGAATCTTTAAAACGGTTCACGCACTTGGCCACAATCTCTTTGGCTTCATGAACATCTCCCCATCCACCAACGTCAACTTTTTTCTTCTCTAAGTCTTTATACACTTTAAAAAAGTGCTCTATCTCTTTAATCAAGTGAGGGTTTAGGTCAGATAAGTCATTGGCTTTATTCCAATTCGGGTCAGAAACCGGCACACAAACAACTTTTTCATCTGGGCCTTTTTCATCTGCCATATGGAAGACACCAATGGGTTTCACCTCCATGACACAACCTGGAAAAGTTGGCTCAGTAACTAATACCAACACATCTAATGGATCTCCATCTACAGCCAAGGTTTCTGGTACAAATCCGTAATCTGCTGGGTACATCATTGAAGAAAAAATCATTCGGTCGTAACGGATTTTCTTCAACTCAAAATCGTACTCATATTTATTTCTACTTCCTTTAGGGATCTCAATTAAAACATCAAATGTTACTTGTTTGTTTTGTTCTTTACTCATTATAATTTTGTTCTTTATGAATTTGGTAAACTTTTGTAGTTAAAAAAAAGCCTTTTCTAAATGAAAAGGCTTTATAATTATTTTTTCACGTAGAGTACTTCCTTAACAGCCGCTTCCACATCTTTGCTGTTTGGGATCCATTTCTCTAATAAAGCAGGAGAATATGGCGCAGGTGTATCTGCAGTTGTTATTCTCTTTATAGGTGCATCTAAATAATCAAAAGCTTCGTCTTGGATTCTATACGTAATTTCTGAAGAAACACTTGCAAATGGCCAAGCCTCTTCCAATATTACTAGTCTGTTTGTTTTTTTTACAGAAGAAATTATTGCATCGTGGTCCATTGGACGGACTGTTCTTAAATCAATAATTTCAATAGAAATTCCTTCCTTAGCCAATTCTTCAGCAGCTTTGTATGCTTCTTTTATAATTTTACCAAAAGAAACTACAGTTACATCAGTACCTTCTCTTTTGATATCGGCAACTCCAATTGGAATCAAATATTCTCCTTCAGGAATTTCCATTTTATCACCATACATCTGTTCAGACTCCATAAAAATTACTGGATCGTCATCTCTAATAGCAGATTTTAATAAGCCTTTTGCATCGTATGGGTTAGATGGTACAATGACTTTTAAACCAGGTGTATTTGCAAACCAGTTTTCAAATGCTTGTGAGTGTGTTGCGCCTAATTGACCAGCAGAAGCGGTTGGACCTCTAAATACTATTGGACAGTTAAATTGTCCTCCAGACATTTGTCTAATTTTAGCAGCATTGTTTATAATTTGATCAATTCCAACTAAAGAAAAGTTAAATGTCATGTATTCTACAATAGGTCTATTTCCATTCATT
>CAKZOR010000089.1 GCA_937136755.1 uncultured Flavobacteriaceae bacterium
TATTTACAGAAACAATCAGAAAAGGGTTTCTTATGTGTTGGCAGATATGGCAGGAGCCTTAGAGAGTCCTGTATACGCCATTCTAGGTATGGAAGAAACATTGGCTAAAATAGACCTGCCTGCAGGATATAGCTTAGATGAATTATACGCTAGTGCCCCTACATCAGAATCTAATTACACTATTAAATGGGATGGGGAATGGCAAATTACGCTGGAGGTTTTTAGGGATTTAGGTTTAGCATTTTTAGGCGTTATTGTCATTATTTACATGCTTATTGTGGGTTGGTTTCAGAACTTTAAAGCACCCATAGTAATGATGGTAGCTATTCCACTTTCTATGGTGGGAATTATTCTCGGTCACTGGATGTTAGACGCTTTTTTTACCGCAACCTCGTTTATTGGAATGATTGCTTTGGCAGGTATTATGGTGCGAAACTCAGTACTCTTGATTGACTTTATCAATATTAGATTAGAAGAGGGAGCTCCATTTAAAGAAGCTGTTATTGAGGCAGGTGCAGTGAGAACCACTCCTATTTTACTTACAGCAGGTACAGTAGTGATTGGAGCCTTTGTGATCTTATTCGATCCTATTTTTCAAGGGTTGGCCATTTCACTTATGGGCGGAACCATCGCTTCAACAGTATTGACGCTTTTAGTAGTACCCCTTGTTTATTACCTCATTGAAAAGAAAAACCATCAATAATAAGACCTATGAAATTACTAGTAATCACCACTATAGACGCACATAAACCAAGGCTGTTAAAGCTACTCAAACAGACAGGAATTTCTGCTTACAGCAGTGCAGATATTTCAGGACATAAAGAAACTGACCAAAGTTCACCTATTAAAAATTGGTTTGCCTCTACCGGAATTCAAGTAGATTCCGAATTGGTATTTTCTTTTGTGGCAGAAGAGAAAATTGCGCCTTTATTCCAAGCCTTAAGGGCCTTTAACGAATCTCTTGAAGGGCTTAGTCCTATTCACGCAGTAGTCGTACCAATAGAACAAAGCTTATAAAATAAAATCGATTAATTAAAACACTATATTATGTTACACAGAATGATCAAAGGAATTGCAGGGTCTTTTATATTAATCAGTCTTGCGTTATCTATTTATGTCAATCAAAATTGGCTGTGGTTTACAGCCTTTGTAGGAGCCAATTTATTTCAATCATCTTTGACCAATTGGTGCTTAATGGAAGACATTTTAAAAAAGTTAGGCGTAAAGAAATAATTATATTGAAGCAGGGTCAAAAAAAAGGCGGACCAACGGTCCGCCTTTTTTTGCTTTTAAGGTCATAATATAATTATCCGTCAGGATTCATTTTATGAAAATGGGCATCCTTTTCATCCAGGTAAATTTTAGTGTACTTTTTAAAAATCTTTTGAGTGGTGTTTTGAGAGAGTTGCTCTAGAAAGTCAAGGTCATTAGATGCTTGTTCAGGATAGAACTTATAAGTCCATCTCATGACCTCCAATTGGATGGTATATAATTCCAATCCTTTTTCGGTTAAAAAATAATACTTTGTTTTTCTGTTGTCTGCGGCGTGATAAAAGGAAATAATATTATTTGCGCTTAGGTTTTTAAGCCTATCTGCTAAAATATTTGTGGCCACACCCTCTTTAGAAAGCCTCATTTCTGTAAAGGTCTTTTTTCCCCCTATAAGGTCTCTCACAATTAATAAGGACCACTTATCACCAATAATATCCAAACCCGTGGCTAACCCACAGTTGGATCTAAAAGTTGAATTACTCATTTTTTGAATTGTTTGTTAGGGAGTTCCCCTAAATTTATAATACCCATTTCAAAAGTAATGATTTTGTAGGAATATACTTTCTTTTTTGTGCATATTTTTAAAATTTATATGTATGTATCTGTTTGTTGCTAATCATATGTACATAATTCTCATAGAACAGTAATAATATTCACTAAATTTCCTGAAATAATACTGTAATAACTTTTGATAACTTTCCAAGAAATAAGGCAGTCAAATTGTTTATTTTTGATTTTTAATTTTTAAAATACACCACAAATGTCTCAAGATATTGAACGCATAAAAACCCTTATTATTGGGTCAGGACCAGCAGGTTATACTGCAGCTATTTACGCAGCAAGAGCAGATTTAAAGCCTGTTTTGTATACAGGAATGGAACCTGGGGGGCAATTAACTACAACTACCGAGGTAGACAACTTTCCTGGTTACCCACAAGGTATAGATGGTCCCACAATGATGGTTCAGCTGCAAGAACAGGCAGAACGTTTTGGTACCCAAGTGCGTATTGGAATGATCACAGAAGTACAATTGAGTAAAGAAATTGGGGGTATTCACAAAGCTATGGTAGATGGTAAGACGCCTATTGAAGCGGAAACAGTAATTATTTCTACAGGAGCTACGGCCAAATATTTAAACATACCTAGTGAGCAAAAACTAAGGGGTGGTGGTGTTTCTGCCTGTGCGGTTTGCGATGGTTTTTTCTATAAGGGTCAAGAGGTGGCTATTGTAGGGGCAGGAGATACTGCCGCAGAAGAAGCTTCCTATTTAGCCAATATTTGTAGTAAAGTGACCATGCTTGTTAGAAAAGGAGAGATGAGGGCGTCAAAAGCCATGCAACACAGGGTCAATAATTTAGACAATATAGAAGTAAAATACTTTACTGAAGTAGAAGAAGTTCTTGGAGACCAGGTGGTAGAAGGACTTAGAATGATTAACAACCAAACAGGAGAAAAGGAAGATATTGCCATTACAGGACTCTTTATCGCTATTGGTCACAAACCGAATACAGACATATTCAAGGGTCAATTAGACATGGATGAGACCGGTTATGTTCACACCATAGGGAAGACTACTAAAACAAATTTACCCGGAGTTTTTGCCTGTGGAGATGTTCAAGACAAAGAGTACAGGCAGGCTATTACTGCAGCTGGAACAGGATGTATGGCTGCATTGGACGCGGAGCGTTATTTGGCTACCCTGGAATAGTGAACCAATTAAAGGCGCAATTTAAGCGCTATATTTTCACTTATTTAAAGAAGGAATAAGGGTATTGAGTGTTTTGCAAAGTGACTCAATATCCTTTTTTTTATGCCCTGCACTAATGACAATTCTACTCATTATAGGATCTTTTTCCGTGGGATATGGAAAATTTGTTAGAACAAAACCAGCTTCTTTGAGTTGTTTTGATAATTGGGCCGATTGAAATCCAAAAGCGGGGTGTCCTAAGTGATGGTCAAAAAATTCAGGATAGTCAAGCCCTTTTATAAATCGCTTGGTGTTTTTATGTAATTTAAGAAGTTGTTTTTGATAAATTTCGGGCGCTTCTAGGTAGGCATAAAGACCCGCTAAGGCTGCAGGGCTAGCACCACCATAAGTAGCACTAGCTGTAATAGCGTTTGCTCTATGGTCTTCGCACAATACTACTCCGCCACTAATTCCCATTCCTTTTCCCATAGAGGCCGTAACAATTAACTCTCGGGGCTTTAATTGTTTTAAAATTTCATAGGATCCAGCTCCGTTTAAGCCACAGATCCCAAGGGCATGAGAGTCGTCTACAACTAAAATACAAGAAGAAAGATCAATACTTTTTAATGGTTGGAATTCAGGATAATGCTTCCCTTTAAAATCAATACTGTCTAAAAAAATCACCGCTTGTTTTTTTAACTCAAGCAGCTCATTTAATTTTGTTTCAAGATTATCATAGTGAGTTTCCAGGGCCTTAGGGTCTATTTTTAAGGCACTGTGTGTTCCAGGCAAATAGATGGGAACAAAAGGATCATTTAAAAACTGTTTGGCTACCATCTGACCAGCCAAATATCCAGAAGAACTCAGCAATGCCCGAGGCGCTTTGGTTTGTTGGGCCAATACTTTTTCTACTTTTTCAAATAAGGATATTCTAATATTAGATTGTCGCGACGCTCCGTGATGTGCCCCGTACTTGAGAATTCCTTTTAACAACCAACGTTTAAACCTGTAATGGGTCTGAAGGCTGAGGTAGCTGGTACCTCCAAAATACAAATAAGATTTTTTATTAAAAGACAAATAGGGGCCAATAGCCTTGTTAAAATACTGTATCATAGGTCTAGCAATTCTATTCCGCTACCACCCATATCAGGATAGCTAAGCGAAGCGTCTTCATGTATTACAATACCTTTGGCAATATCTTTTTTAAGCAGTAAAGCACCATCCATATCTACATAATCCAATTGGGGAAGCAGCTGGCCTATGGCCGATATCCCAACGCTAGATTCTGTCATACATCCAATCATTACTTTTAAACCCAAAGCTTTGGCCTCCTTAATCATACCTAAAGCAGGGCTTATGCCCCCACATTTGGTGAGTTTAATATTAATGCCATGAAAGTGTCCCACACATTTGGCCACATCTTCTGGAATCAGGCAACTCTCGTCTGCTATAAGTGGTAAGCAAGAAGTATCAAATACTTTTTTCATGTCTTCCCATCGGTCAGCTGCCAAAGGTTGTTCAATAAATTCCACCCCTAAATCTTTGAGTTTTTGAGCATTTGAAATAGTTTCATCTGCTTCCCAAGCACAGTTAGCATCTATTCTAAAAACAGCATTTGTTTTAGCTCTCAATGCCTTTACAATATCAATATCTTGTGAAGTGCCTAATTTTACTTTGTAAATAGGCCAGGGTTTTTCTATCATTTTAGCCACCATTTTTTCTACACTATCAATGCCTATGGTATAATTGGTGGTGGCTAAGTTGTTGAGGTTAGTATTCCAAATTTTGTATAGTGGGGTGTTATTTATTTTTCCAAACAAATCCCAAGCGGCCAAATCTAAGGCACATTTAGAAAAGTTAGAAAGGGATAATGAACTCAGCAGTTCGTAGAATAATTCAGGAGTTTTAAAATTGTGGGCTTCTATTTGATTTTTACACAGACCAATTTCTTTGGCCATACTGGCCGACGTTATTTGGTAATACCCATTAGCAGTTGCTTCTCCGTAGCCACTTTTTCCTTCATGTGACAAGGTCACAATTAAGCTATCTTGAAAGTCATGAGATTCTCTGGAAATACTAAAGGTATGTGCCAGCTCTAGTTGGTAGGGGGTCAGAGTAAGTCGCATATAGGGTTTGGTTATTATAAATTAAATATAACCAAACCCACGAATTAATTTGACTTTAGAACAAAAAAGTATACTGAATACTAATGCGATAAAAAATTTAGCTAAAGCGATCATATTATTGATGTTAAAATTAGGAGCAATAAAGGTGCGAGATATAAGGGTTTTTTAAAAATGCAATACACTCAGTTGTATTATTCCTCGGATGAAATGCAGCTCATACATTCTAAAACTCCGGATTCGCCCATTCTCCATATCTCATTAGGTAGGTCTTTTCTGTACATATCTTGGTCATTTTTATTTTCCCAACCCATCATTTCGCTCATACTAGGATCTATTTTAACAACAGTTCCATTAGGAATGATTAGACTCATCTCAATTTTTTGATTGCGCATTTTTTGATGGGGTGCGCTAATAAAATAGTCGTCAAAATAGATGGTTTCACCTATTTGTTCCATATTATACAATAGGGCAGAAGCCCTGTTTTTTGCTTCTTCATATGAATACCCATTGGCGCTTTTATAGGTTTTGATAGATACACTATTGTCAACGGTATTTTTAATATTCACAGAAACTCTTTTTGAGTAAAGTACTTCATTGCCATTTGTGTCGTAACTCATTGTAATGCCATCAAAATAATTATGGTTTAAATACTCAAAATGTTCTGAACTTTTTGCCTTGAGATACAAAGTATCTGGCACTTGAATTCCTGTGCTATTTCCATCAATTAAAGATATTTGTTCAATCTGGTTCCCCCTTACTGAAAAAGAATTGGCTTGTTTAATTCCGTAAAAAATTAGACAGCCTACAGATACAAACCAAATACTAAATAAACTCACTTTAGTGATATTCCCCATTTTCTTGAGATTTTTAGTAATTACAGTAAGCCCAACGTAGAGCAAGCCATAAAATGGAATTCCAATAGCCAAAAACAGTAAAATAGATAAAAGCCAAATGGGTAATTCAGAAGCATTAACGAGGGGAAAAAATTGGACCCCAGATAGATTACTAAGGTCTAAAATGCCCACTGTAAATAGTCCAAAAAAAAGCCCTAACAAAGTGGCAGATCCAATAAGAATTAGGAGCAAGCCTATGAATTTCCCAAAAAGGTTAAAAACAGTGCTGATTATTTTTCCGATAGTAGAAAAGATCACCCCAATAAAATCGCCTAATGCTTTTACAAAACTATTTCCACCTTCTTTAACGGCATTTTCTACCCCTTTATAATCTGCATTTTTCACAGTATCTGCTACAGAGT
This sequence comes from uncultured Flavobacteriaceae bacterium, assembly GCA_937136755.1. GTDB lineage: Bacteria > Bacteroidota > Bacteroidia > Flavobacteriales > Flavobacteriaceae > MAG-120531. The sequence goes on from CAKZOR010000089.1 coordinate 6,341, forward strand.
CAAATCCCTCTTTAATTTTTTTTTCAATATTACTAAGGTTTGCAGCTTCCCCTTGCATGTCTAATTTTTGTGCAGTTGTAGATGCTTCAGGTACAATCGCCCAAAGAATAATATAAGTTATAACGGAAAAGCCTCCGCCAAATAAGAACACAATAAAAAGTAATCTTATCCATAGAGGATCAATGGATAAGTAATGTCCAATTCCGCTACAAACACCACCCATCAATTTCTGATCTCCATCTCTGTATAATTTCTTCACACGAGTACTGGTTTTAGTATTGCTTTTAGGCGTCTCATCAAAAATATCTTCATCTATAGAATAGTCTTCTGGTTGTCCCATGACTTGAATGATTTGCTCTACATCTTGTAATATGATCACCTGTTTTTCAGTGGTTAATTTTTCTGAAAAAAGTTCTGAAATTCTGGCTTCTACGTCGGCTAATATTTCTTCGTTACCCTGAGTGCCAGTTAAATATTTTTTAACAGCTTCTAAATATCTTTGTAAAGCTTGGTAGGCATTTTCATCTATATTGAAAATACTGTTGGCTAAGTTTATGGTGAGTGTTTTATTCATGGTTTTTTATTTTGTAACAAGTTGTACGGCGTTTTTAAGATCATTCCAAGTGGTGTCTAATTCTTTTAAGAATAACTTGCCTGTTTTAGTGAGGGCATAGTATTTTCTTGGAGGACCTGAACTAGATTCCTCCCATCTGTACGCCAACAATCCAGCATTTTTTAATCTGGTGAGTAAGGGGTAAATGGTCCCTTCTACCACAAGAAGTTTTGCGTCCTTTAATGATTCTAGAATTTCTGAGGCATACTTGTCTTCTCCATTTAAAATAGAGAGAATACAGTATTCTAGTACCCCTTTTCTCATTTGTGCTTTGGTATTTTCAATATTCATAAATTGAAATAATTTTGCAGTTTTTCCTGATGAATTCCATCTCTAAGCTACATTACAATGCAAATATATGTCTATTAAAAGGTATTATGCAATACAAAGTACTATAATTTAACATTTAATTAACAAATCAGTATCATTCATTTCTAGCATTAAATAATGTATTTTTAAGGAAATTTTTAAAAATATGGCTACTTCTGTTTTTAAGTTTAATACCTATCTTTTTTTCAAACTACCCGCTGCTTGGTGGTGTGGTGTTAGACTAAAACGTATTACTGAGAACACAGCAGAAGTAAGTGTTACCCACAGATGGATCAATCAAAATCCCTTTAATTCCATGTTTTGGGCGGTACAGGGTATGGCTGCCGAATTGGCTACTGGAGCTATGGTAATAGACCAAATTAAACAATCCGGCCAATCAATATCTATGTTAGTAGCTCATAACAAGGCATCTTTCACTAAAAAAGCGACAGGACGAATTGTTTTTAGCTGCGAAGATGGACACTTAATAGCGCCAGCCATCCAAAAAACAATCACTACGGGAGAAGGGGAGACTTTTTGGATGAAAGCTGTTGGTATAAACGAGTTAGGGGTCAGTGTGGCTACTTTTGAATTTCAATGGACTATAAAGAAAAAACAGTAAATATGAATGCACACGAAATAGAATATGAGATTTCTGGAGAAGAAATGCAGTTTGTAGAAGTAATATTAGATCCAGGTGAGTCCGTAGTGGCAGAGGCAGGAAGTTTTATGATGATGGATCAGGACATTCAAATGGAGACCATCTTTGGAGACGGCTCCAAACAAAATGAAGGGGTTTTGGGCTCCTTATTTTCTGCAGGGAAAAGATTACTGACAGGAGAAAGCCTATTTATGACTGCTTTTTTAAATGTAGGTCAAGGAAAAAAGGGAGTGAGTTTTGCTTCTCCTTATCCTGGAAAAATCATTCCCATTGATCTCTCCGCTTTTGGTGAAAAATTTATTTGCCAAAAAGATGCTTTTTTATGTGCAGCTAAGGGTGTTTCTGTTGGAATTGAATTTTCTAGAAAGCTTGGTAGAGGGTTTTTTGGTGGAGAAGGTTTTATTATGCAAAAATTAGAAGGAGATGGTCTTGCTTTTATTCATGCTGGCGGAACAATTGCAAAAAAAGAGCTTAAAGCAGGAGAAGTTTTAAAGGTAGATACGGGTTGTTTGGTTGGGTTTACCCAAAACGTACAGTACGATATTAGTTTTGTGGGAGGTATTAAAAATACTTTGTTTGGAGGAGAAGGTTTGTTTTTCGCTTCTTTACAAGGACCAGGTACTGTTTATATACAATCATTACCTTTTAGTCGTTTGGCTAGTAGGGTTTGGGCCGCAGCACCTAAAATGGGTGGAAAGGGAAAAGGAGAAGGCAGCCTTCTTGGCGGTATAGGAGATTTATTAGATGGAGACAATAGGTTTTAATCATACAGTCTAGAAACTTATTAGAATAGGTTTTTTTATTAATACTGATCTCTAATAGCCTCTAATACCATTTCCATTTCCTGCTTGATTTGGCTACTTGGCTTGGTAAAATGATTATTCATATAGCTAAAAACTAGCGTTTTATTCTTTTTTGTGATTAAAAATCCACTGAGACAATAGGTATTTCCAAGACTGCCAGTCTTTGCATATATATAAGGTTTTTGCTCCCCTTTGAACCAGTTTTTTAGGGTGCCTTTTTCACCTCCTATCGGGAAGAAATGAATCAGTTTATTCCAAGAATATTTTAAATACATTTTATGGAGTACCTGAGCCATAGATAGCGGTGTAAATAAATTGTACCTAGACAGACCAGAACCATCTACCCATCTAGGTTTTTGGATCAAGTCTTTTAAACTTCCTTTTAATATATATTCTTGAATACTAGAGGCTTGCATGCTGTCTAAAGTGAACTCTGCAGCGCTAAGTAACAGTTGTTCTGCTAAAAAATTATCACTTACTTCCATCATTCGCTCCAATACACTGTCTCTTGAAATACCATAGGCTATTTCAGTTTTACTTGTAAACTCTGGTGAGATAAAAACCTCTTTTTTTAACAAATTACCAAGAAGAACTGCTGTTATACTATCCGAGGTTTTATATGGTATTTCAAGAGACAATGGCTCTTTTTCCGGCAGGTAGAAAATATTCTTTTCTGCGCTTCTATAAAATTGATTCTCATTCTTTTTAACTGCAGAGGCAAATAGCTGTGGTTCTTGAATGGAGACAGTATCATTCTCAATCACACTAAATACGTTCCCATAAAGGGGTAAAGCTGCCCGCTCTGGCGCGTAATAAGTATCGTAGTCTTCCCACGCCCAACCTGGCCCATATGGAAAATCTAATAACCTATTTTCCACAATTCCAATGTGGGTATATTTCGCTAAGGCCTTAACTAAAGTACTGTCTTTAAAAAAGGGATGAAATGGAGTTGGGTTTGCCATCCCGGCAATCAGTATAGAATCTATTCCTTTTTCCTGATATCTAAATAAAGGCATTCTTTCCGGGAGTAATTCAAGTGCTGTAAACAGGGTGAAAATCTTTGTATTGCTGGCAGGAATAAAATATTGGCTTCCGTTTATATTGACGAGAGTATCATTCTTCTCTGGATCTATCACAGTGAGTCCAGTCATTTGATTTTTAAAGTTTTTTCCTTTAAAATGCTTGTGTATGTTTTTTTGTTGCACCTTAACTGTACCTCCGCATCCCACGATAAAAATGCCCATTAAAGCCATAAGAGCAATTATTTTTGTTTTTTCAATGAGGTAATTATAGTGACTCATGGCTTTGCTTATTTTTAACATGAATGTAGTTGTTTTTAACATTTCTTATAAAATATGGCGTGTTTATTTGTGCTAAATTTGAGTATGTTCAATTTAAATATAATAAACTTATGGCTAGAGCAATGCTAGAGTATACCAAAATGGTGCTTCAAAAAGTGAGTTTCAATATGGGTTTATTTAGAAGAGAATTAAAAAAAGCTTCCAAAAGGCTTTTGCCCTATGAAATAGAAGAGTTAATGATTTGGCTCAAAGAGTTTAGTAAAGAAAACCCAAAAGTGAAAACCACATTGATTTATTTAGAAAATAAACGGTCAAGATAAGACCTTAGTATTGACGAGTTAATGAACAAAAAGAGGCCCTTTAACGGCCTCTTTTTTATTTGAAAATATCTTTTTTAGATTCGTTAAATTATATTTTGTTTAAAGGACTAATGATCTTTACATCCTGAAAGGCTATAGCACCACGGATAATATTAGAGATCGTTTCTTCAAGGGCTTCTGTGATTTGAATTTTTAAAGCCCTTTTATGGTATATAAGGCTTACTTCTCTTGCTGGAGAAGGTGATTTAAAATGTTTTAGGGCACTTTTTTTACTGGGGTCCAGGGCCAATGAATTTAAATAAGGAAGAAGGGTCATGCCCAATCCTTCATCCGATAAATTTAGAAGGGTTTCAAAACTGCCACTTTGAATTTGAAAATGACTAAGGTCCAATTTTTTATTGGCTTGACATAAATTTAAAATTCCATCTCTAAAGCAGTGTCCATCTTTTAATAATAAGATTTCTGAAAGATCAATATCTTCCTCAGTGAGCTCTTTTGCAGAAGCAAGTCTATGACTTTTGGGAACATAACCCACAAATGGTTCGTAGTATAGAGGGCGTTCTTCTAAATCTTCAATCTCAAGAGGTGTAGCGGCAATTGCAGCATCTATGGAGCCTTCTTTAAGACTTTCTATGAGTTGGTCTGTATTTTGTTCTTTTATAATTAAATTTACATCAGGATACTTTTCAATAAACGATTTTAGAAACATTGGTAGTAGTGTAGGCATAATAGTAGGAATTATACCTAAGGTAAATGGCCCACCAACATATCCTTTGTCTTGTGAAACAATATCTTTTATCCTCAATGCCTCATTCACAATGTTTTTTGCCTGTGCTACAATTTTTTCTCCAACTGTAGTAATGGTAAGCGGCTTTTTGCTTCTGTCGAACAAGATAACATCTAACTCTTCTTCTAATTTCTGAACTTGCATACTCAGTGTAGGCTGAGTGACAAAACTTTTTTCTGCAGCTAGCGTGAAATTTTTATATTCTGCTACAGCTAAAACATATTGGAGTTGGGTAATGGTCATGATGCGATTTAAACCGTAAAGTTAAAAAACTATTTTGAAGGGAATTGATTTGTCTTTTTCATGGCATTAGAAATCTCAGTGGCTTGAAAATTATTTTTGTCTGCTAGTTCCCTTTCAATGGATTGATGGTCTTCTTTTCTAGTTTGTGATAATTTGTAAGCTCCTTCTAATGTGTTAATTGAAATAGTGAAACCAATAACTCCTTTGTATTGGTTTATTGTTTCTGGACGCATTTTTGTTAGATCTACAGGATTCTTTTCATGTTTCTCATGCTGAGCAACCAATTCGTGTAATGAGTCTAAAAGCGCACTATCAGATTGAATTGAAACAGATCCATAGGCGTGAACTGCAATATAATTCCATGTTGGTACTTCTTCTTCTTTATACCAGGAAGAAGAAATATAATGCTGGGGTCCATTAAAAATAACTAACACAGACATTGAATTTTTCAATAATTGTGCTATTTGATTTTTTTTAGAGAGGTGCCCTACAAGATGGTATCCGTCTTCAGGGGATCCTTTGATCATAAATGGAATATGCGACGCAATTGGAGCATTCTCTCCTTGAATAACTATAATCCCGAACGGGTTTTCATGAATAAAATCAATAAGCTCCGCTTGGTTTTCATTTTTGTAATGATTTGGAATATACATGCTTATTCGTTTTCAGTTTTTATAGAGTCTTCTAATAAGCTATTTAGTTCACTGAGTTCTTCTGGGCTAAAATCTCTCCATTTTCCCACAGGAACATCTAAAGAGATGTTCATAATCCGAACTCTTTTTAACTGTTGCACTTCATAGCCAAGGTATTCACACATGCGCCTAATTTGTCTATTAAGTCCTTGGGTTAAGACAATTTTAAATGTGGAGCTATTTATAGCAGTAACATTACATGCTCTAGTAACGGTATCTAAAATGGGCACCCCCTGACTCATTTTTGAAATAAAATCTGGGGTGATTCTTTTGTTTACAGTAACCACATATTCTTTCTCATGATGGTTCCTGGCCCTTAATATTTTATTGACTATATCTCCATCACTGGTTAGAAAAATTAGACCTTCACTTGGTTTATCTAACCTTCCAATAGGAAATATTCTTTTGGGATAATTTATAAAGTCAATGATGTTGTCTTTTTCTACCCTTGTATCTGTAGTGCATACAATCCCTACGGGTTTGTTGAAAATTAAATAAACGTGTTCTGTTTCTTTTTTACCTACTTCAATTCCATCTACAGCAACTATGTCTCCTTCCTGAATCTTAGTGCCCATTGCAGGAACTACTCCATTAATCGTTACTCTAGCTTCTTCTATTAGTTTGTCTGCACCCCTTCTAGAGCAATAGCCAATTTCGCTTAAGTATTTATTTATTCTAGTGCCTGCAGTAGGATTCATGTGAAAAATTGAGGTTTAAAAATTAACAATTTATGAATTTCTACGAGAACCATCTGATTTTCTCTGAGGTCTCTGCCCCCTTTGGTTGTCTCTTCCTCCTTGTGGTCTTCTAGACCTATTTTGATTGGAGGCTGCTTTTTTTCCACCACCTTTAGAGAATTGTTTTTTTTGTAGTTCTCCTTCAAGACTTTCGTTTTCAAACTCATGTCCTTTAATCACAGGAACATCCTGTTTAATGAGTTTTTGAATATCTTGTAAATACGGAATTTCAGTTTCGTCGCAAAATGAAATAGCAACGCCACTAGCACTAGCCCTTCCGGTCCTTCCTATCCTATGGACATAAGTTTCAGGAACATTGGGAAGTTCATAGTTAATCACTAAAGAAAGTTGGTCTATATCTATTCCTCTTGCTGCAATATCTGTAGCCACTAGAACGTTTAGTTTGCCATCTTTAAACCCTTCTAGCGCTTTTTGTCTTGCTGCCTGTGATTTATTACCATGTATCGCAGCCCCTTTAATCCCGTACTTGTCTAATTTTTTAACAATATTGTTAGCACCGTGTTTAGTCCTCGAAAACACGAGTACTGCAGGCGCTTCCGATTGTTCTACCAATGAGGCTAGGAGTTTGATTTTATTTTCTTTGTCTACAAAATAAACCCCTTGGGTTATTTTTTCTGCTGTAGCTTGTTCTGGCTTGATGGTAATTCTCTGAGGATTTCCTAATATCTGACCTGATAATTGCACAATACTTTGCGGCATGGTGGCAGAGAAGAATAAGGATTGTCTTTGCGCTGGAAGCTTTGCGATTAATTTTTTTATATCATGAATAAATCCCATGTCTAGCATTTGATCTGCCTCATCTAAAATGGCGTATTCAATATTTTTTAGACTTATAAATCCCTGATTCATTAGATCTAATAGCCTGCCGGGAGTAGCAATTAAAATATCTGGTTTTTTTCTTAGTGCATCTGTTTGTTTTCCTTGTTTTACCCCTCCAAAAATTACTTGAGTCTTAAGCTCAGTAAAATGGGTGTAAGATTTGAAATTTTCTTCAATCTGTATGGCCAATTCCCTTGTAGGAGTAACTACAAGTACTTTAATGAAATTATTTTTTGAAGTACTAGAAAGCAATCTTTCAATAATTGGAATAGCAAATGCAGCTGTTTTTCCAGTTCCTGTTTGTGCGCAACCCAATAGATCTTCCCCTTTGAGGACAATTGGAATAGCTTGTTCTTGAATTGGGGTTGGGGTATTGTAGTCTAAACGATCCAAAGCGTCTAGAAGTGGCTTAGATAGCCCGAGTTCTTTAAAAGTCATATATATTTATAAGTGGCAAAGATATGGCTAATATTCTCAATTCATCCTTAAAAAACTACAATTGGGTGAATCGTTTTTTTTTAATTTTAATATTAAAAAACTTAAGGAATCCTATTGTCGTCAAAAGCGCTCGGAAGTAACTTAGGGATAAGTTTTATAAAAATGGGCAATAGTATAGCTCCTCCAGGAAGTATGAAAATAGCCAGTGATGGAATGCTCTTAAAAATATCTAAAAGTTGCTCTTGTATTTTTTTTTTCTCTTGAGCAGTTAAATCAGTATGAGTAGATTTTGTCATTAATCGTACTAATTCTTGACTCCCTTTAATTTCTTTAAGGAGTCTTTTACTATTTCTAAGAATTAATTTATTCACTAAAAAAGTGAGGTTTTCGTAGAGCTGCTCTCCTGTTGCCATAGTTTTTAGCCCAGGGATTTGTTTTTTGTTACGCTCTATAAAAGTTTCTAATTTGGAGCGTTCTAAGTGAATTCTTTGGGTAGAGACCCCCAACAGTTCTGCAGTGAAGCTTATATAATTTGAAAGATTATTTCCCTCTTTTTTATAGGGGAGAATATTTAAATTACTAACAATGACTAGGTATTGTAGTTCCTCTTCAGTGATAGTAAGTTTATCACTAATTATAGGGGTGTATTCTTTTAAAAGCAGTGACTTTCTAAAGAGTTCTAGTTGATTTTTTTCACTATTAAAAAGGGTAATTGATTTTTGGATTAACTCAATTCCTTTTTTTTCTATTAGATGTAAGGCAAGCAGATAGTGATTAGGATCTGATAAAAAACGTTTAAACCCTAAGTAATCAATAGTTAAATATGGATTTAAAGAAAAATTTCCAAAAGCTTTATGGATCATATTAGCCTCAACAAAAACCCTTCGATCAATAATTCTTGCTACTATTTCATCTTTTTTAGTCTCTCCTAAAAACCCTTCAAAAAGTGTTTTTTTTACACTATTTAGACCTTCATAGTATAGAATAATTTGATCTAAAAACGCGTTAAAATCTGCTTCCTTTTGTATGCTTTTTTTAAATGAATTGCTATGGCAATGGGCTTCGTAGGCACTATACATAGCATAAATTAAGTTTATTTTAGTGCGTTCGTCTATAGATGTTTCATGCTCAGTATTAATGAAAGTTGGAATGCCAATATTTAATCCATACAAGAAGCCTAATGACTTTAATTCATTGAATAAGGCCATATCTTCAGAAAACGCTAATTTTTGTTCTCTAAGAATATGGCCAAACTTTTTCACCCAACCTAAAGCAGATGGATTCATATGTTTTTGATAAAGCGTTATTCAATAATACCTGTGCAACTCACCCTAGCGCCTGCAGCACCACTTGGTTGAGAGACTAAGTCGTCTTCTCCTTGGTGTACTATAACAGCCTTTCCAATAATATTTGTAGTTGGGTCTTCTCCCCCTAAACTCCATAAATCTGTCATAAAGTGTACTGTGGCATTTCCTTCTACATCTGCAGTGAAATTACCAATATCTCCTCTGTGAAAGCCCTCTTCAGCTCCCCAGGCCCCATGGGGCTCAAAGGTAGGGTTCCAATGCCCTCCAGTAGATTTTCCGTCATCTGAAGAACAATCTGCTGTTTCATGTAAGTGAATGGCATGTTCTCCAGGAGTTAATCCAGATAAGTAGGCCATCATCATGACTTGTCCTCCATTTTCCTGAGAGAAAGTAACGGTTCCTTTTACTGCAGAGTTACTTTTAGGCGTCATTTCAAAAGAGATTTTAGTAACTTCTTCTGTAACCGTTTCCATTTGAGGGACCGTATCTGTTTTTTTTGCTTTTTCCTTACAAGAGACAAAAGCAACTAATAGAGCTGTAGTATAAATAATTTTTTTCATGATATTTATTTAAATTAATGGGTTAATCCAATGTAAAAAGAGTGGTTTCTTTAAAAGGATTTCTTTCTATTTTTTCCATTTCAGAGACAAAATTTGTCCATTGGCTTTCAAAAAAGTCATTTTGCTTTTCTAAGGCTGTTTTGAGCTCATTTTTAGCAAACAAAATTAACCTGTCTTCAGTAGCCGTCATGCCTGTTTTTCTACTACCTACATAACTAGAGGCAGCACCAATTCTCTGCATTACTGTAATTTCTGGGTTTCTTGTTATTCCTTGTCGCTTATCTATGGTCCCTAGGTAAAGGGCTAATAAGTTATCGATTTCTTTAGAGATGTCTTTGGCTTTTTGAATAGGCTCTTTGTGTGCCTTTTTATCTAATTCGGACAACTCTTTAGAGAATTGGTCTGCAATTTGTTTACTTTCTACCAATTGTTTAACAGCATCTGCGGCAGTTTGCATATAGCCCTCTAAGAGTGTTTCAGTATCATAAACTTCTTTCATGGCCGCTATGGATTCTCCTAGTCTAGGATCTGCAGCTACTGTAATTTGTTGGGTTTTTTCTAAGCTTCCATCTGTGAGAACAAGCGTGTAAGTTCCTGGTAAAACAGATTTACCACCGCGTTCTCTTTTGCTTTTTGAGATCCTTCTAGAGGGTCTATCTGCTCCTTTTTCATCCATATTCCAATACATTCTATGGAATCCAGCTTTTTTAGGTTTTTTAAAACCTAGGGTTCTGATGAGCTTATCACCATTAAATACTTTTAAGAAAAGAGAATCTTTAGAGGCTGTAGCGCCGTCTTCTGTATTTGATTTAACGCTATCTCCTTTTTGATCATCTTTTTCTTTAGCACCCTCTTTATTGCCTTCTTTCACAAAATAGGTAATCATTGCCCCGTATTTTTTGTTTTCTCCTTGGTATAAGGCATCGGCGCCAAAACGGCTTCCAGTGGGCTGCTGATAAGCAGCCAAGTATGCCGTTGGAGGCGCAAATAAAGCAAACGGCGCTGCTATAGCTTGAGGGTTTCCTGCTACAGCTCTTAAGGGTCTAATGTCGTCTAAAATCCAGGCAGCCCGTCCAAAAGTACCAATCACTAAGTCCTCTTCTCTTGGATGAATGGCTAAATCTTTGGTAGACACAGTAGGGAAACCAGCGGTCCATTTTTGCCAAGATTCCCCAGCGTTGAGAGACATATAAAGTCCGTCATCTGTTCCTAAAAATAATAGATTAGGATTTTTAGGATCTTCTATAATTGAAAGGGTATAACTCGCTACGTCTTTTTCATCTACAATACGCTCCCAGGTTTTACCGTAGTTTTTGGTACGGTAGGCGTAAGGAGTGTAGTTAAATCTTCTGTAGTCATTGGCTATTAAAAGGGCTTCTCCTTTGTTTTTGGCAGAGGCTTTTATCTGAGGAATCCAGCTGCCTTTCGGGAGGCCTTTAATATTTTTGGTGACCTCATTCCAAGTGGTTCCGCCATCTTGGGTAAAATGAACACGACCGTCGTCTGTACCCACCCACAACATATCTTTTTCTACAGGAGAGGGTTCAATGACAAGAATAGTACAGTGATTTTCTGCTCCGGTAGCATCCATGGTTAAACCACCGCTTTCACTTTGTTTTTGTTTTTCTGGGTCGTTGGTGGTGAGGTCTGTTGAGATAATATCCCATGTAAGCCCTTTGTCTGTAGACTTATGTACAAATTGACTGCCAAAATATACAGTGCTGTTGTCAAAGGGGTCCTGACCAATACCCGCATTCCAATTAAATCTTAATGCTGTTTTTTCATCAGGTGATGTGGGTCTAACGGAATAGTTGTTTCCAGTTTTCCAATCGTATCTAGATACAAAGCCTTGCTGGCTCATGGCATATCCATATTGTGAATTGTCTTTGTCTGGGACTACGTCAAAACCATCTCCAAAGGCTATTTCTTGCCAGTAAGAATTTCTAATACCCTGTACCTTCCAAACATAGGCAGGACCTCTCCAAGAGCCATTGTCTTGCATTCCTCCATACACATTATATGGATATTCGTTGTCTGTACTAATGTGGTAAAACTGGGCTACAGGAATGTTTCCAACAAAACGCCAAGAAGCACCACCATCTCTGGTAATATTCATTCCTCCGTCATTTCCATCCATCATGAACTGACCGTTCTTTGGGTGTATCCACCAGGCATGGTGGTCTGGGTGAACACCATTGTCTACCCCATAGGCAGGCATGAGTTCATTAAAGTTTTTTCCGCCGTCTTCTGACACATTTACATAGGTAAATACAGAATATACCCTATTCTCATTTTGGGGGTCTACAAATATATCTGAGTAGTAAAAAGGCCTGTTGCCAATATCTGACTTATTGTTGATCATTTTCCAAGAGCTTCCTCCATCGGTAGATTTGTACAAGGCATTTTTCTTGGATTCTATAAGCGCATAAATGACCTCTGTTTTACTAGCGGCAATGGCGAGTCCCATTCTTCCTAACTCACCCTTTGGTAAACCTTCTTTATCTGATAGTTTCTTCCAGTTTTCTCCTCCATCGTAGGTCATATAGAGTCCACTTCCAGGACCTCCTGATTTAAAAAACCATGGATCTCTTTTGTGGTCCCACAAAGCCGCAATAATTTTATTAGGATTTTTTGGATCCATCACCATATCTGCCACTCCTGAAGTGTTGTTGCTAAAGAGTATTCTCTGCCAACTTTTTCCGCCATCCTTAGTCTTGTACACCCCTCTTTCTTCATGTGCCCCCCAGGGAGAGCCAATAGCGCCTACATACACGGTATTTGGATCTGTAGGATCAATAAGTATTTTATGAATGTGTCTTGTTTTTTCTAAACCCATGGACTTCCATGTTTTACCACCGTCTAGGGTTTTAAAAACACCGTAGCCACCATTGAGAGAGTTTCTAGGATTTCCCTCTCCTGTTCCGACCCATACTACAGATGGATTAGACTGCTGAATGGCCACTGCACCAACAGAAGCCGTAATTTGTTTGTCAAAAATAGGGGCCCACTTTATTCCCCCAGAAGTAGATTTCCAAAGCCCTCCAGAGGCTGTTCCTACATACATGATTTCTGGATTGTCGTGAACAGCGTCAATAGAAGTCACACGGCCACTCATGCCTCCAGGTCCAATATTTCTAGGTTTAAGATTTTCTAATTGTTCCATGGTTAGCTGTTGGCCCATAGAAATACTGGCACAAAAAAGTGCCAAAAGCAAGAAGGTTTTTTTCATGATGTTGGGTATTGTTTAAGAACAATAAATATAGAAAAAGTGTGCTTAAGAACGACTATGAGGAAGTGATTTTCTAAGAACAATAAAACCAACGAGTGCTATATTAGCATATAAAATTACAGGTATTACCAAGGTCATTTGGTTTAAAGCTATTAAAAAGGCTATTACTAATAATTGAAAACCGAGCCCAAATGTAGACAGTGCAGTCATAAACCACTTAGGGAAATTTTTATGTGTAGACGCATGGTGATCTATGGTATAGATCATTTTGTCAAATATTCCATAGCAAAATTTGTAAGCGTAATACAATCGGTTTACCCATTGTTGATTTTCGGTCCCTAATGCTTTTGGAACTTTACGCTCAAATATCCTAGAAGTCGTATCTCCCTGGTGTTCATTTCTCAGGATAACATAGTAGTAGTTGTAAAGCGTTCCTTGTAATTGTAAGCTAGCAAAAGCGAGAAGGGCTATCCAAATAGGGGTGTTTGTCAAGTGTCCAATGCTCAGGATGAGACATAAATTAATCAGGATATCCGATACGGAATCTAAGTACCTTCCAATATAAGAAGGCCTGTTTTGAAGCCTTGCTAGCTCTCCGTCTGCCGCATCTATGATCGATTTTAACACGAAAAGCACCGCCGCAACTATCGGATACCCCTGCCATAAAAATCCAAGGGATACCACGGCTGTAAATACAAATAGAAAGGTTACGTGTACTGCA
>CAKZOR010000090.1 GCA_937136755.1 uncultured Flavobacteriaceae bacterium
TCTCTCTCCATAGGACAATTTTATGGCTTCTTGTTTTTTTCCTTCAACATCTATTTTTTGTAGTCCACCAAATTTTCCAATACCGTGGTCTATATGGGTCACGTAATCTCCAATCTCTAATTTGTTAAGCTCAGATAGGCTAATAGCTTCTTTCTTATCAAAGCCATTCTTGATGTGAAATTTGTGATATCTTTCAAAAATTTCATGATCGGTATAGCAAGCTAGATGTAATAAAGGAATTTCAAAACCCCTATGAATAGGCAATACAACGGTTTTGTAGGGCACCTCTTTTTCTGTTGCTTCAAAAATATCACTAAAACGCTTGGCCTGTTGCTCGCTGGCACAAAACAAATAATTGTCCATGCCTTTGATCTTGTTTTGTGACAGTCGCTCTATAATGAGCGGAAATTTTTTATTAAACGCAGGTTGGTCTGTTCCTTTAAAGTCTATCAGAATATTGTGTTCTGCACTAGCGGGTGTTTTTTGTATGCCTAGTTGGCTAATTTCTGACGCTTGACTCTCCAGAAACACACTATGGTGGTTTTCTAAAGCAGCAAACAACTCCTTGTTTTGTACATATAAATTTTCGGGGGGTATTTGAGTTATTTCACCTTCTAAGCTGTCAAATTTAAGGACTGCTTCTTTGTATAGACTATCAATTTTCTGTTTCAGCACCCCTGGTTTTCTAATAAAAACAGTAGTTTTTTTATCTGTGAAGCTAAAGAAATCTTGTCGTTTTGTGAGGGTGTCTGTTTGAGTGACATTAGGAATAATACTAATCTCTTCTTGTTTTGCTATAGAGCGTTGGCTCACAATATCGAAAGTTCTAATACTTTCTACTTCTTCTCCAAAAAATTCAATCCTATAAGGATGATCATAGGCATAAGAAAAAACATCTACGATCCCACCTCTGACTGAAAACTCACCAGGGCTACTGACAAAATCTACCCTTTTAAATCCGTATTCAAAAAGACTTTCGTTGAGGAAATCTAAGGAGATTAGGTCTCCCTGCTTGAGATTTAGGGTGTTTTTTTCCAGTGTTTTCTTTTGAATGACTTTTTCAAAAATGGCTTCTGGATAGCTCACAATGCAGAGTGGCTTTCCTTTTTTTCCAAACCTCTGAAGGACTTCTGCCCTCAATAAAATATTCGCATTGTCTGTTTGGGAGTGTTGGTAAGGTTTCTTATAACTCGCTGGGTAAAAAAGCACCCTGTCTTCTCCAATGAATGATTCTAAGTCATTGAGCACATATGCGGCTGTTTCTTTATCTTCTAAGATAAGCACAAAGGGTACTTTGGACTCGTTAAATAAAGCGGTTATAGCAAATGAAAGGGCAGAGCCAGCCAATCCGTTTAGATAAACAGTTTTGGTTTCTGTAGGTAAAATACCTTCTTTTTCTGTAATAAGCCCAGATAATTGAGGAGACAAAAAGCTGGAAAAAATGCTGCTAATGATCGATTTACTCAAGGGTAAATTTTTAGCAAATATAGGGTAAAAGGCCTATCTTTACCCCCTAATATAAAGTGAATATTTTATGTCTTTTGTAGATTTATACAGCAACAGTGAACACAGAACCAATTTGGCTCATTTTGCAGCTATAGCCACATTGGCTGCTGTAGATGGTACTATTAATACCTCAGAAATGGTTGTCATTGACCGATTTGCTAAAAAACTTGGCATTAGCCAGGAAGAGTACAAAGAGGTTATGAAAAAGGAAAATAAGTACCCTATTGACCCACCTTCAGATGCTCAAACAAGGTTAGAACGCTTGTTTGATTTATTTAGAATCGTATTTGCAGACCACAAGATAGATGAGGAAGAAGAAGCTTTGGTTTTAAAATATGCCATAGGTCTAGGATATACCACTGAGGAGGCTAAAAAATTGATCCTAAGATCTACAGCTATTTTTGGCGGTAAATTGAGCTTTGAGGAATATCAATCTCTTTTATAGTTAGCGTGCAACATAGCAACATTTTAGGGTGAAAGTTTCTTTTCAATCGAACTGATTTGGGGACTACTTTTACGAATAAATAAATCAGGGCCTTTGGGCCCTTTTTTTATAGCAGCCCTCCAATTGTAACAATTAACCTTCAATTTTTTTGTAGTCATTCAATTACGTCACAACTATCGGAGTTTTTGTGAAAGAATGGAGTAAGTACGCCCTTGACAAATATAAAATTATAACTTTGTGTTTCATTTATAACATTAGATATGGATTTTCATCTTAGAGAGGCCGTTAAATCGGATATGAAAGGCGTTTGGGCTCTGATTAATGAGCTGGCGGTTTTTGAAAAAGAGCCTCAGGCTGTGGAAGTAAGTATTGCAGACCTAGAGCGAGACGGTTTTGGTTCAAACCCATTGTTTCATTGTTTTGTCGCTGAAAAATCTGCTGGTGAAATAGTGGGAATTGCCTTGTTTTATCCCAGATATTCTACTTGGAAAGGCCCAGTGATTCATTTAGAAGACCTGATAGTTACTGCTTCGCAGCGCGGTAAGGGAATAGGTAATGCACTCTTGTCAAAAGTAGTGTCTTATGCAAAAGAAAAAGGTTTAAAAAGGGTTTCATGGGAGGTCTTAGATTGGAATACTCCAGCGATAGATTTTTACGAAGCCAAGGGGGCTAATGTCATGAGAGATTGGAATGTTGTCCAACTAGATGAAAAAGGAATAACAGATTTTAATAACATTTAATATGAGGGTTTTTAAATTTGGAGGCGCTTCTGTTAAAGATGCAGCAGGGGTTAAGAATGTAGTTCAGGTATTAGAAACCATGGGCCATAAAAATACTTTGGTTGTGGTTTCTGCTATGGGGAAAACAACCAATGCAATGGAAGCATTGGTAGCGGCTTATTTTTCTGATAAAAAATCAGGACTTCAAAATGAGGTTGAGGACTCATTGGGTGGTTTATTGGATTTTCACCGGGCCATTTGTCGGGAATTATTTCCATCCGAACAGCACGAAATTTTCAACGCGTTGTCTGTATTAGAAGCTGAAATCAGAGGGTTTTTGGCTTGGAATAAATCTCCTAATTACAATTTTGTTTACGACCAATTGGTCGGTTATGGGGAACTTTTATCTAGCACAATTTTGAGTGCTTATTTAGCAGTCTCTGGAGTAGATAATACTTGGTTGGACATTAGAAAATGTATTAAAACAAACGACCAGTATAGGGATGCAGTGGTAGATTGGGAGAAAACCGCTGTAGAGACTAAAGCAGCTATACAGAAAAATACCCTGTATGTTACCCAGGGCTTTTTAGGGTCTGACCACAATAATTTCACCACAACATTAGGTAGAGAGGGTTCCGATTACACTGCTGCCATATTGGCTTATTGCTTAAATGCCAATGCGGTTACCATTTGGAAAGATGTTCCAGGGGTATTAAATGCAGATCCCCGTTATTTTGAACAGACCACCCTTTTGGAAAATATCTCCTATACAGAAGCGATTGAGTTGGCTTTTTACGGTGCTTCTGTTATTCACCCAAAAACTTTACAACCCCTACAAAGAAAAGAAATACCCTTACACGTAAAATCTTTTATAGATCCGAAAGCAGCGGGTACAACAGTAGGTAAAGGTGTAGGAATACAACCCTACGTTCCATGTTTTATAGTCAAACGCGATCAGGTGTTATTGGAGTTGTCTTCTTTGGATTTTTCCTTTATAGTAGAAGACAGCATAGGGGCTTTATTTAAACTATTGCACCAGTACAGCTTAAAGGTAGATTTAATTCAGAACTCAGCGATTAGCTTTTCTGTTTGCGTTGACAACAGGTTTAATCGATTGGACGAGTTGTTACCTTTGCTTCAAAAGGAATTTAAGGTAATTTGCCACAAAGGGGTATCGCTATTCACGATCCGTCATTTTAATTCAGAAGCCATAGAAAGCCTGCAAAAAGGTAAGGCAATCCTTCTAGAGCAAAGGGCTAAAGAGACCTTGCAGTTGGTGGTGCAATAAGGAAACTTTTCTATCTTTACTTTGTAATTCATTCAAGGAGTTCTCCTTTTTTAACTAAGGTCATATGGGACTAGTTTCTGCTAGAGAGGTGTCTAAAGTATTGGGGTTAAGTCGTTTTGGTCTTTTGGGTGACGCCATAGGTGCTTTGTTACTCAGATTCACTAGGATACAAGCAATCAATAGATTTTACGACAAAAGCAAACAGCTCTCAGGACCAGATTTTTTAGATGCGGTGATTGCGCATTTTCAAATAGATTTTGAAATACCAGATGAGGACTTTAAAAGACTGCCTAAATCAGGCCCTTTTATTACGGTATCTAACCATCCACTTGGTGCTATTGACGGTGTTTTGCTCATGAAAATAATGCTTCTTTACAGAGAAGATTACAAAATCATGGCTAATTTTTTACTTCAAAGGGTGGCGCCAATGGCACCTAATATATTTCCAGTAAATCCTTTCGAAAACCATAAAGATGCCCAAAATAGCCTTAAGGGCTTTAAAGAGGCTATGCGCCACTTAAAAGAGGGCCATGTGCTGGGTATATTTCCTGCAGGAGAAGTTTCTACGGTAAAGGAAGGACAAATCATGGTAGACAAGCCTTGGGAGATTCCAGCAATGAAATTGATTCAAAAGGCAGAAGTTCCCGTAGTTCCTATCTATTTTCATGCAAAAAATTCAGCCTTATTTTACCGTTTGGCTTCTTGGAGGGATCTTTTTAGAACCGCTAAACTCCCCTCAGAGCTTAGCTCTCAAAAGTACAGGCCTATAAAGATCCGCATTGGAGCTCCCATCCCTGTAGCTGTTCAAAAACAGCACTCAGACTTGGCGTCTTATACCGAATTGCTGAGGAGGAAAACTTATATGTTGTCTAATGCCTATGAAAGAGAAAGTTTGTTGGATCAATTGCCACAAACCTTAAAAAGCGCGGCAAATTTAAAACTTCCAAAGGCACCAAAAGCCATTGCAAATGCTGTGTCTGCTTCTTTATTGGTGGCAGAAATTGAAGCTATTAAGCAGGCCAATGCACAATTGCTTTCGGGTAGAAATTACGAGGTTTATTTGGCCAAGGCCAACGCTATACCCAATATCCTTCTGGAGATTGGTCGCCAACGAGAAGAGACTTTTAGGGCCATTGGAGAGGGTACAAATAAAGCGGTAGATTTAGATGCTTTTGACCACTATTATCACCATCTTTTTTTATGGGACAATGAGGCCCAAAAAATTGTTGGTGCGTATAGAATGGGATTTGGTTCTGAAATTTATGCCCAGAAAGGGATAGATGGATTTTACCTTCAAGACCTCTTTAGATTTGAGCCTGAACTACACGAACTTATGTCACAATCAATTGAAATGGGTCGGGCGTATATTGTTCCAGAATACCAACAAAAACCCATGCCTTTGTTTTTGCTTTGGAAGGGAATTGTTCATACCACCCTACGTTTTCCAGAACACAAATACCTGATAGGAGGCGTGAGTATTAGCAATCAGTTTTCTAATTTCTCGAAATCTCTCATGATTGAATTTATGAAGTCTCATTATTGGGATCCATATATAGCCCAGTACATCAGGCCAAAAAAAGCATTTAAGGTAAAATTAAAAGACGCAGACAAGGATTTTGTTTTTGATGAAACACAATCTGATCTCAATAAATTTGATAAACTGATTGAAGAAGTGGAGCCAGGAAACCTCAGACTTCCAGTATTGATTAAAAAATACATTAAGCAAAATGCTAGGGTGATTGCTTTTAACGTAGACCCACTGTTTAATAATGCGGTAGATGGCCTGATGTATATTAAGATATCAGACTTGCCAGAAAGTACAGTGAAGCCTGTTATGGAGGAGTTTCAAGCAGACCTAGAACGCAAGCTGGCCGCTGGAGTGCCCCCAGAAGATATTAATTTAGATCTTCCTTAGCGTTTGACAGTCAGATAAGCCAAAGCGTTCAGCTTAGCCAGATATTTCAAAGTGTTCAGTTCAGCCCGATATGCCAAAGTGAACAGCAATTTTTTCTACTACGGTTTTGGCTAATTTCTCATGACTTTCATGGGTCCAACCAGCAACATGAGGGCTAAGAATAACTTTATTGCTATCCATTAAATACCGCAGGGCTTCTGGCTTATTGCTGTCGTTTAAAAAACTTTCAAAAGCACTAGTTTCGTATTCTAATACGTCTAAGCCGGCCCCCCTTATTTGTCCTTTTTCAATGGCCCTTACAAGGTCTGCTGTAACCACAGCGCTACCCCGACCCGTGTTGAGTAGCCAGAATGAATGTTGAAACTCATTTATAAAGTCAGTGTTGACCAGCCCTTTGGTTTCTGGGGTTTGGGGTAAATGCAAGCTAAGTACCGTAGCGCGGTTTTGGAGTTCAGAGAGGGGTACCTGTGAACAACCGGCTAGGGGAGGAATTTCTTTTAAGTCATGGTAGATAATGTCTACATCAAAACCGCGGAGTTTTTTGGCAAAGGCTTGCCCCATATTTCCGAAACCTATAATTCCAACCGTTTGTCCATCTAATTCTATACCCCTATTACCAGATCTATCCCAAATTCCGTGTTTTACTTCATTATCTGCAGTGTGTAATTTCTGAAACAAAGAAAGGAGCATACCCAAACTGTGTTCTCCAACAGCATTTCTGTTTCCTTCTGGAGCCGCTGCTAAAAAAATACCTAATTCTGTAGCCGCCTCAAGGTCAATATTTTCCAAACCAGCACCTACCCGTCCTATAAATTTTAGTTTTGTAGCAGCTTTTAAAAACGCTTTGTCTATCGGAAATCTCGAACGAAGGATAAGCCCGTCGTATTGGGAGATGATTTTTAAAATAGCCTCTTTTGAGGCCGTATATTGCTCGTGATTTTCAAAGCCTAAAGCTGCCAAACCTTCTATGAGGCAAGAATGATTGGTGTCTATATGCAGTACTTTCATCGGCGGATATTAAAAACCAAGAATGGCTTTGGCAATGCTAAAGTATATGAGAATTCCAAATATGTCATTGGAAGTGGTGATAAATGGCCCAGTGGCAATGGCAGGATCAATCCCTCTTTTATGTAAAAATAATGGTGTAAAGGTGCCAATGACTCCTGCAGCAACAGTTACGGTGACTAGTGAAATAGCAATAGCGATGGAAGTGCGTAAGTCTCCTTTCCAAAACCAGGTAAACAACAGCAGTATTACGGCCAAAATAGTTCCGTTTAAGAGCGCCAAGAGCATTTCCTTAAAGACCCTTTGGCCAATACTCCCCTTAACGTCGTCATTGGCAATACCTTGTACCACGATCGCAGAAGATTGCACCCCAACATTACCTGCCATAGCGGCAATGAGTGGAGTAAAGAAAAACAAGATGGCGTACTTTTGAATTAAGGTTTCAAAGCCACCCATAATAGCTGCCGCTCCTACACCTCCAATGAGGCCTAAGAACAACCAAGGAATTCTCGCTTTAGTGAGTTCCCAAATACTGTCATCTGCTTCTACGTCATTGGAAATACCTGCAGCCAATTGATAATCTTTTTCTGCTTCTTCTCGAATTACATCTACAATATCATCAATGGTAATTCGGCCCACTAAACGCCCTAATTCATCGATCACGGGAATGGCTTCTAAATCGTACTTAGACATAATCTTAGCCACTTCTTCTGTGCTTTCATTTACAGATACAGCGTCTACTTTTGTGATATAGACGTCTTTAATAGGCTGTTTTGTGGAGGTAGTGAGTAAATCTTTTAATGACAAACGACCGACCAATTTGTCTTCTGCGTCTACCACATAAATGGAATGGACCCTAGTGACATTTTCTGCTTGGGCACGCATTTCTTTTACACAGGTCAGGACGTTCCAATTCTCATTTACTTTCACGAGCTCTTTGGCCATAAGCCCCCCAGCAGTATCTTCGTCATAGCGTAAAAGGTCTACAATGTCTTTTGCGTGTTCCCTGTCTTCAATGGCAGAAATAACCTTTCCGATCATTTCGGTAGGAAGTTCTGCTACAATGTCTGCAGCGTCATCCGTGTCCAGCTCATCCAATTCTTCTGCAATTTCTTTTGCAGAGAGATTCGCTAGAATAGATTCTCTCATGTCCTCATCTAACTCTGTTAGAATGTCTGAGGTTTTTTCAGAATCTAATAATTTAATCAGGTAGGTAGCCTCCTCAGAATTGAGCTCATTGACAATTTCTGCCACATCTGCAAAGTGAATATCCAGCAGCAAGGTTTTCAATGCCTTATTGTCCTTATTGGCAATAAGAACTGCGATCTCTTCTAAAAGTTCTGCGGTGAGTTTAAAGGGTGTCATGGGCTATTTTCTTTGTCAGTGCAATAAAGTCTGCAACAGAAATTTGTTCGGGTCTTTTATCAAAGATAGCATCTTTGGTTAGATTCTCAGAAAGTTGTAAGGTTTTTAGACTGTTTCTAAGGGTCTTTCTTCTTTGGTTAAAAGCGGCTTTTACAACCGTTTTTAATAGCGTTTCTGAACAATCAATGGTGAGATTGTCTTTTCGGGTGAGTCTCAAAACACCCGATTGAACTTTTGGGGGCGGGTTAAATACTTCAGGATGTACGGTGAATAAGTATTCTGCTTCGTAGAAAGCCTGTACTAACACAGAGAGTATGCCGTATGCCTTACTGCCCTCTTTTTCACAGATTCGCTTGGCCACTTCTTTTTGAAACATTCCTGTGAATTCAGGGATCCTATCCTTGTATTCAAGCATTTTAAACACAATTTGGGTGGAAATGTTGTAAGGGAAATTTCCAGTAATACCAAAGGGTGCGCCATTAAAAAGAGTGCTAAGGTCTTCTTTGAGAAAGTCTGCATACCTGACCTCAAATGATTTTTTACGCTGAAGTAACTTGAGGTGGTTAATCTCAAAGTCAGTTTTTAAATATTCTATAGACTCTCTATCTAAGTCTAAGGCCAATAGATTAATATCTTGCTCTAGTAGGTATTGGGTAAGCACCCCTGTTCCTGGCCCAATTTCAATGACATTGTCATAACCATTGAGCAAGAGGGTTTCTGCTATTTTTCTAGCGACCTCCTGATCTTTTAAAAAGTGCTGCCCGAGGTGTTTTTTTGCCCTAACCGCGCTGGAGTCTTCTTCTTTATCCCAATTCTGGTACTTTCCAACTTTTTTGTGTTTTCCCATGGGAATAATATGCTAAAGGTTAGTATTGGCCAATAATTTTAAGCGGTGTTTTAAAACTCAGCACTTCACTGCCGAATTTTTTCATAAGCTGTGCTTCTAAATCTGCCGCCTGTCTGTCGTAAAGACCATTGATAATGGCTTTGTGGTTTGTGGTGTATTGCACGGTGTAAGTAACGCCTCCCATAGGTTCTTCTACCATGACCTTGGTGAGGGTAGCGGTGTTAAAGTAATCTCCTTTGAGTAGGGTAGGGATGTGTTCTTCTTGCATCCAGAGCAGCCAATCTGCTTCTTGTGCCTCGTCTAAATGTGTGGTAACGTTAAATAAAAACATAGGTTATGAGATCATGTCAAAGCCAGTATAGGGCTGTAAAATTTTTGGTATTTTAATACCTTCTGGTGTTTGGCAGTTTTCTAAAATCCCTGCCAATACTCTTGGTAAGGCCAAGGCGCTACCGTTTAGGGTATGCGCTAAGACGCTTTTTCCGGCGGCGTCCTTAAAACGAAGTTTTAAGCGATTGGCCTGGAAGGTTTCGAAATTAGACACAGAGGAGATTTCCAACCACCTGTCTTGGGCAGTAGAAAATAACTCAAAATCAAAGGTCAAGGCTGCAGTAAAACCCAAATCTCCGCCACATAGCCTGAGTATTCTGTAGGGAATTTCTAATTCCTGAAGGATTTCTTTTACATGGTGGACCATGCCATCTAGGGCTTCGTAAGAAGCTTCTGGATGAGAAACCTGTACAATCTCTACTTTGTCGAATTGGTGGAGTCTGTTGAGCCCCCTCACATGAGCGCCGTAGCTTCCTGCTTCCCTTCTAAAACATGGGGTGTATGCGGTGTATTTTACAGGAAAATCACTTTCTGACAGCACCACATCTCTAAAAATATTGGTCACGGGAACCTCTGCAGTTGGGATGAGGTATAGCTTGTCTTCTGGCATATAATACATTTGCCCCTCTTTGTCTGGCAATTGCCCTGTGCCATAACCAGATGCCTCATTGACCACTAATGGCGGTTGTATTTCGGTGTATCCGGCTGCGGTGTTTTTATCTAAAAAATAGGCGATTAATGCCCTTTGTAATTTGGCGCCTTTGCCTTTGTACACAGGGAAACCTGCTCCGGCAATTTTAACCCCTAATTCAAAGTCAATCAGGTCGTATTTTTTAGCCAACTCCCAGTGGGGGAGGGCGTCCTTATGTAAGGTAGGAATGTCTCCTGCTCTAAATATTTCTTCGTTGTCTTCTTCGCTTTTACCTGCTGCTACCGATTCATGCGGTACATTGGGTAGCGTGTACAATAAATCTTGTAATGTTTCGCTCACTTCGCTTAAGGTAGCCTGAAGTGTTTTGCTCGCTTCTTTAAGTGTGGCACTCTCTTCTTTGAGCACTTGTGCTTCTGCTGCTTTACCAGATTTAAACAGTCCCCCAATTTCTTTAGCCAACTTATTGGCCCTAGCTAGGTTTTCATCTAATGCGGTTTGGGTAGCCCTTCTCAGTTGGTCTGCCTCTAAAATTTTAGACACGATTGGAGCGGCGTCTATTTGGCGTTTTTTAAGTGCGGTAATTATAGCGTCTTCTTGGGCTCTTATGGCTTGAATCTGCAACATAAAGTATGAATTTTTATAAAGTGTAAAGGTAATGGAATAGGGGGAATTTTAAAGCTCACTTTTGGCTTTTGTACGCAGCAAGTATTTTTAGTGCCTTGGACTGGTCTTTTTTGAGTTGTGAACGGAGTGCTTCTAAGGAGTCAAATTTAATCTCATCTCGCAACCTGTCTATAAAGGAAACCTTTATTTCCTGATCGTAAAGGTCTTTGTTGAATTGAAAAAAATGGGCTTCTATTTTTGGAAATACAGATTCAGATTCTTGGCGCGTGACGGTGGGATTTTGGCCAATATTAAGCATACCAAACACTTCCTGCCCGTCTATATAGCTTTTAATGACATAGACCCCTTGCTTTGGAATCAGTTTATAGGCATAGGTGGGTGTTATATTTGCAGTAGGAAACCCCAGGGTGCGTCCAATCTGTTTGCCAGAAATGACTTTGCCGCATAGACCAAATGTACTGCCCAGAAATTGATTCGCTTTTTTAACCCGACCTTCCTCTAGTGCCTTCCTGATTTTAGTGGAACTTACGGCCACCGCTTCTATGGCTTGAGCAGATATTTCTGCTACCTCAAAATCGTATTGTTTTCCAAAATTTCTAAGATCTTCTATATGGGCATTTCTATTTCTTCCAAACCTGTGGTCATATCCAATGAGCACACTTTTAGCATGTAGTCCTTGGACTAAAATGTCCGAGACAAAAGTCTCCGCCTTCATTCTCGAGAAACTTTTGCTAAATGGATATACCACAAAATAATCTACACCAAGGGCCTCTAATTTGGCCGCTTTTTCTTCAAGACTGTCTAAGAGTTTAATCCCACTGTCTTGGTGTAAAACAATTCTAGGATGCGGATAAAAGCTCAATACCACGGAGGGTATTTCTAATATTTTAGCCTTTTGAACCAACTGTTTTATAATTTGAGTATGTCCCAAATGAACTCCATCAAAAGTCCCTATAGTCACGGCTGTTTTTATAGTGGCATCTAGTGGCGGTAAGGAATGAGTGGTAATCACGCTAGTTTTATAATAAAATACTGTATTTTTATAGGATATATATCCCTATATGTGTTCAAAATTACGGCTTGTTTTTTCATTATGCCTACTTTTTTTAGTCTTTTCTGTTCAAGCACAGCAAAGCTATTGGTCTCCCGCTAAAACGCCCCCATTACAGAGGGGATTTGGCGCTAAATCCCCTCTGGACAAAGTATTTTACGAATTGGATGAGGAGGAATTTGTCAAAGCCCTTCAAAAATCAGTGCGTACGGGTAGCCCACTATACTTCCCCAATGAAACAGGTGTTTTAGCACCTTATTCGATCAGTAATTACACGGCTCTCTCAGAGGCACTTCAACTTAAATATCCTGGTATTCGATCTTTTAAAGGAGAGGGCGCTCGAGGCTCAAAGGTATTTTTCTCCTTTTCTGAAGGCGAAAACACCCAATTGTCAGCAACCTTTACATATCCTAGTTCTGGGGAGTACACTTTTTTAGAAAAGCCAAGAAATACAAGTCAATACGTGGTTTATACTGCTAAAGATTCTGAAAGTCAAGATTTTATATGCCATACTTTTGAGCAGGAAATAGCTGGAGGCATATGGGCATCGGCCGGAAGTATGACGGCCAAATCTAGCGGGGCAAAAGCGTTAAATACCGCCGCCAAAACAACGCTAAAAACATACCGGCTTGCGGTTGCAGCCTCCGGAGAATACACCCAGTATCACGGTGGAACGGTAGCAGCTGCTTTAACGGCAATTAATGCTACTGTAACTAGAATTAATGCAGTATTTGGCAGGGATTTAGGGGTGCAACTTTCTTTGGTCGCCAGTACGACCAATGTCATTTATACCGATCCTGAAACAGATCCATTTGACTCGGATTTAAACAATGAGATTCAAACGACTTTAACTGCTAATATTGGGGAAGCGAATTACGACCTAGGACATCTTTTTCACCAAGACAACAACAATGGTAACGCTGGTTTTGTTGGGGCGGTTTGTCAGGACAATAAAAAGGGCAGTGGTTTTTCTTCAGGACAATTCCCTGAAGGCGACACCTTTGATATTGATTTTGTGGCCCATGAAATAGGGCATCAGTTTGGGGCTTATCATACCTGGTCTTATGAATCTGAGGGAACGAATGTCCAGGTAGAGCCTGGAAGTGGTAGTACTATAATGTCTTATGCAGGAATTGTTTCAGGAGAGAATGTGGCGGCAAATGCGTCGGATTATTTTCATGCGGTGAGTATCCTTCAAATCTCGAGTTATCTCAATGCTTTTGGCTGTGGCAATAGTGAATTAACCTCCAATGACGCACCAATAATTGACGCCTTAAGTGATTATAAACTCCCCTTAGAAACACCTTTTTTACTCGAAGCGAGGGCTTCTGATCCCAACTCAGCAGATATACTTTCTTACAGTTGGGAACAGGCAGACAATGGGGTGGTTTCTGCGGCTATTTTTGGACCAGAAAACCCTGTAGGAGCTGCTTTTAGGTCTTTGCCACCCAGTACTTCTCCCCAGAGATATTTTCCCAAATTGATTAATGTAGCAGCCAATAAATTAACCACAGATACCCCTTCTTTTACGCAGTGGGAGACCTTGGCCTCCATCCCTAGGGACTATAATTTTTATGTCACCGTGAGGGACAATGCAAGTGAGGGCGCTGGCGTTAAAATGGCCAATACCCGCTTGGAGGTTCTGGCTAATGTGGGTCCTTTTTTTATTCGATCTCAAGACAGTACGCAAAGCTATAGCGGTGGGCAACCTATAACAGTAAGTTGGGAAGTGGCCCGAACCAATGGTCCTGAATTAAATACCAAAACACTCAAAGCATTACTTTCCTTAGACGGCGGACTCAGTTTTACAAAAACACTGGCCACCGGAATTTCTAATAACGGGGCCTATACTTTGGTGCTTCCTAACACCAATGCCACCAACGCACGCCTCATGCTCAAGGCAGAGAATAATCCATTCTTTGCCGTAAATACAGCAGATTTTGACATAGCCCAGGCTCCTCTGGCCTTAGTGTTTAATCCAACTTTCGCCTCATTATGTCCAGAGTCTTCAGTAAGCTTATCTGGTGTAATTGAATACGAGGCCACTGCTGAGACTGTGGATATATCATTTTTAAACCTTCCTTCGGGTCTTTCAGCGACTCCCACTTTAGGCACTATGTCCAATACTCAAACATTAGATATAGCATTTAATGCCGCTAAAGAGCTTGTTGCGGGTACTTACTCCATAACTGCATTGGTAGAAAGTGGCACGTTGAGTAATAGTTTAGATTTTAGCATCACTATTTTACCAGACACACTAGACCCTCCTACTTTATTAAGCCCACCATCAGGAAACGCGGCTGTTTTTTTAGACGCTACCCTGGAATGGTCTGCGGTTAATGGGGCAAGTATCTATAAAGTAGAGGTGTCTGAAACACCTGATTTTAATGGACTATATTACAGCAATTCTACCTCTTTTACCCAGGATTATTTAATAGACTTGGCGCCAGACACCACTTATTTTTGGCGGGTAATAGCTTTAAATGACTGTGGTGGAAATAGCCTGTCAGAGGTGAATAGTTTTACGACTACGCCAGAGAATACCCAGACTAAATCTGCAGATTTACTTCCCCTTACTATTGGAAGTAATATCCCCAATACCATTAATGCCAGTATTGAGATTAAGGAAGACTTGCCGCTTGCCTCTTTAGAAGTTTCTTTAGATATTGCCCACTCATACCTTTCAGACCTTGTTGTAAAGCTTTATGCTCCTTCAGGAAAAGTGGCTGTTTTAATTGCCAATTCCTGCGGGCAGGGGGAAAATTTAGTCGCTACCTTCTCAGATACGGCTCCTGCTTTTAACTGCGCTAATGACCCTGCTATAGCTGGCTTTGTAAAACCTTTGGGGAGTTTTGAAATCTTTAGAGGAGACTCCATTAAGGGAATCTGGCGCCTTGAAATAGAAGATGTGGCGGAGGCAGACGGAGGTGCTTTAAATCTTTTTGAGATGAAAATAACTGCAGCAGGTAATTTTAGGCCAGACGCAGATAATGACGGCGTTTATGACGACGGTGCAGACCAATGTCTCAACACCCCTGCTGGTGCTGAGGTAGACACTAAAGGTTGCGCAGTGTACCGCTTAGACCCTCAAAACTTCAGGGTGTCCCTGAAGAGTCAATCCTGTTTAAATGTTTCTGATGGATCTGTAGAAGTGACCGTAGCAGAGGTCATGGATTATGTGGTTTACGTTAAAAATGCCTCAGGGGCTCAAATTAATCAAGCTTCTTTTACAAGCTTTTTGGCCTTAGAAAATATGACTACAGGCAACTACACCCTCTGCTTTGAGGGTACTAAAGCCGGAATCACTTATGAGCAGCAATGTTTTGAGGTACGTATTGGTGCTCCAGAGCCACTGGCGGTGACCACAGCAGTATCTTATGACAACGGGGGATCTTTATCTGTGAATTTGTCGGGTAATAGCCGCTATTTTGTAAGCTTAAACGGTCAGTCTTTTTCCCATGAAAAGTCACAATTGACCTTGGCATTAAAGCCAGGAATTAACCATCTTAAAGTTGTTACAGGACTGGATTGCCAGGGTGTTTATGAGGATCAGATTTTTTATACTCCCAAACCTTTGGTGTATCCAAATCCATTAAAAGAAACGCTTTATATACAGGCGGCTGTATTTGAAAAGCCAGAAATGAAGGTCCAAATTTTCACCCTTTCTGGCGCCGCTTTAGCCACCTATAATACCATTGCTACCCAAACACCATGGCGTTTAGATACATCTCTTTGGGAACCAGGCGTTTATATTGTTCGAATTGAGTTAGATGGCACCACCACTTCTTATAAAGTTTTAAAAGAATGAAAAAGTACTTTTTAATAGGTTGTATATTTTTTTTAAGCTGTGGAAAAGACGCCCCACCGAGCCCACCTGGGCCTATATCTTTGGTTTTTCCCACCCAAAATTTAGATTGTACAGAGGGAAGCTTGGTCAATGAAGTCACCAGAAGAATTGCCTTTGAGTGGCGAGAAGCTGTAGAGGCAGAATCGTATCGTGTAGAAATTACACAACTGAGTAATGGCCAAAAAACCACTCAAAATACGTTATTGACTTCTATAGAAGTACCCCTTCGAATAGGCGAAGCGTATTCATGGCAGGTGATTGCTTCTAATACAAAAGTCCTGGAGACTACCTCAAGCAGCCTGTGGTATTTTTTTAATGCAGGAAGTGAAACCACCCACGCCCCTTTTCCCGCAACTGCTTTAACACCGCTTT
This sequence comes from uncultured Flavobacteriaceae bacterium, assembly GCA_937136755.1. Classification (GTDB taxonomy): domain Bacteria; phylum Bacteroidota; class Bacteroidia; order Flavobacteriales; family Flavobacteriaceae; genus MAG-120531. The sequence continues at coordinate 15,967 of CAKZOR010000090.1, forward strand.
CAGGTGCTCAACTCACTATGCCTGCTGAAGGCCAAATTTCCTTGCGTTGGTCTGGGTCGGATATAGACAACGATATTGCTAGTTACACGCTACTTCTAGGCAATCAATCACCACCGACTGCGATTCAAAATTTAAGCAGCGCAACTGCTACACAGTTTACCGCTAATGTGACTCAGGGAGCCACTTATTATTGGCAGGTAATGACCACCGACGATTCCGGTAACAAAACCCCTTCTGCAATTTTTGATTTTAAGATGGACTAAATAGCGATTAACTAAGGAACTTAGCTATTGTTAAACTGATTCATAGTTCTCGCCAAACCTGCAAGAGCAAAGGATTCTATGAGGGAGGTAGATTTTTCCAGTCTTTCTTTAAGTTTTTCACGCTCCTCTGTAGACCATTCTCCCAAGACATAATCTACCTGTCTTCCAGCGCCAAAATCTGCGCCTACTCCGAATCTATAGCGGTTGTATTGGACCGTATTTAATTTTTCTTGAATGTCTTTTAAACCATTATGACCCCCATCTGATCCTTTCGCCTTTAGGCGGATGCTCCCAAAGGGCAGGTGAATGTCATCTGTCACTACCAAGATATTTTCTAAAGGAATTTTCTCTTTTTCCATCCAGTACAGTACTGCTTTTCCGCTGAGATTCATATAGGTACTTGGTTTTAAGAGCAATAAACTTCTTCCTTTGATTTTAACCGTTGCCAGGTCACCTAATTTTTGTGTCTCAAAAGACTGCTCGTGTTTATGCGCTAGGGCTTCTACCACTTTAAAACCAATATTATGTCTGGTTTCCGCATATTCAGCGCCTATATTTCCAAGGCCAACAATTAGGAATTTTTTCATTTGCTACGCTAGTTTGTAGGATGTACGGGTAAAAATAAAAAAAGCATCCCAAACCAGGTGGTTTGGGATGCTTAAAATAAATGATTTGCTTAGAATTACTCTGCAGCAGCTTCTGCTGGTGCGTCTGCACCTTCTGCACCTTCTGCACCTTCTTCATCCTCATCATCTGTTGTAACAGCGGTTCTAGATGTTTTCACTTGAACAATAGCAGTGCTTTCAGGTTGTAAGAAAGTATATTTTTCGTCCAATAATGAAGATACAGCAATGGTACCACCAATCTTAAGTTTTGAAATATCTACAGAAAAGAAATCTGGTAAGTCACCTGGCAATGCCTTGATCATTAACTTACGTTTTCTAAACAACAAACGCCCACCGTTTCTAACCCCTGGAGAGTTTCCTTCTAATTGTACAGGAATACTCATGGTTACTGGTTTGTCGCTGAATAACTGATAGAAATCTATGTGTAAGATTTTGTCTGTAACAGGGTGGAATTGAATGTCTTGTAATACCGCATCAATTTTAGTCCCGTCTTCTAAATCTACCGTTACTGTATGCGCATTTGGAGTGTAGATTAACGGTTTAAATGCCAGCTCTGCAGCTGAAAAATGTACTGGTTTGTCTCCTCCGTAAATTACGCAAGGAACCATTCCAGCATTACGCAAGGCCTTTGTTGCTTTTTTGCCCACGCTTTCTCTTTGTGATCCTTTAATAGTAATAGATTTCATGTTCTAAATTTAATTATTAATAAATAGTCCCCCTCGGAACGTTCTTACATTAAAAACTTTGAGCTAATAGAAGTATTGGTGTGTACCCTTTGCATTACATCTGCAAAAAGGTCTGCACAACCAATCACTCTAATTTTATCGCTTTGTTGTTTGAGTGGAATAGAATCGGTTACGATCAATTCCGTTAATTTTGAATTTTCAATACGCTCGTAAGCGTTCCCAGAAAGAATGGCATGCGTGGTAATAGCTCGTACGCTTAAAGCGCCTCTTTCCATCATTAAATCTGCTGCCTTGGTCAGTGTTCCTGCGGTGTCTACCATGTCGTCTACCAAAACCACATTTTTACCCGTCACTTCTCCAATCAGTTCCATATGAGAAATCACATTGGCTTTCTCTCTCTGCTTATAACAAATCACTACGTCACTCTCCAAAGCTTTAGAATAGGCATAAGCTCTTTTAGAACCGCCCATATCTGGAGACGCAATGGTCAAATGATCCAGTTTTAAACTTTTCAAATAAGGTAAAAACAAAGTAGATCCAAATAGATGATCTACAGGCTTCTCAAAAAATCCTTGGATCTGATCTGCATGTAAATCCATGGTAATGATCCTTGTAGCTCCAGCAACCTCTAGCATTTTAGCCACTAATTTAGCAGCAATAGGCACTCTAGGCTTGTCTTTTCTGTCTTGTCTTGCCCAGCCAAAATACGGCATCACTGCCGTAATATGCCTGGCCGATGCTCTTTTAGCAGCATCTAACATTAACAGCATTTCCATTAAATTCTCAGAACTCGGATTCGTTGAACCCACAATAAAAACCCTCGCTCCACGTACAGACTCTTCAAAAGAAGGTTGGAATTCTCCATCGCTGTATTTAGACGTAATTACTTTTCCAATAGGGGCACCAAAAGAGGCAGCGATCTTCTCTGCTAGGGCCTGACTTTGGGTGCAAGCAAAAATTTTAGGTTCTGGTTGTATATATGGCATGCTTAAAGCGGGTTTGGTTCCAGTTCTAAGTTCCTTAATATTAAGGAGCTGCAAATTTATACATTTATTTCAGTTGCCACAGTGAATTGTTTCTTTTTTTTAGGAAGATTCTCAAATTATTTTCTACTTTTGCCTTCCAATTTTAGGAGAACATAACGCTCCAATATTTGCTCGAGTGGCGGAATTGGTAGACGCGCTGGATTCAAAATCCAGTTCCTTTGGAGTGTGGGTTCGATTCCCACCTCGAGTACTTAAACCCTTGTTAATCATTTGATTTTCAAGGGTTTTTTTATTGGATATTTTTACCTACTTTAAAGGTTTAAAAGCGATTATATGAAACGAAAAGACTTTGTGAAATCTTCCATGATCATGGGAGCTGGAATGGGACTCAGCCCTTCTTTAGCTTACAATTCATTAGCAGAAAAGAAACTAAATGCTATAGGTTTAGGTCTTTTTTCCATCCCTAAAATCATGGAGCAAGATTTGGAGGGTACCATTAAAAAAATGGCGGCCATAGGCATTAAAGAGTTTGAAACCTACGGGCCATACTCTTTTACTCACGAGAAAACAAAGGCCTCCTGGGCAGAGGTAAGTGCTTTTTTAGGTTTTAGTGCTAGTGGTTTTTTTGGTAGGTCTGCTCAAGAGTTTAAAGACTTAACCAGTCAATACGGTATTAGCGTTCCTGCTATGCACACTGATTTGTATACCTTGGAGTTTTATATGCCATCCTTGGCTAAAGCAGCCAGGTCTATTGGTGCTACTTATGTGGTGTTGCCATCTATTCCAGAAACAGAACGTTTAGATATAAAAGCGTACCATTTAATGGCAAGCAGATTTAATGAAATTGGTAGGATTGCAAAAGAAGAGGGTATTCGCTTTGCGTATCACAATCACGGATATGGACTCATTCCTGAAGACAACGGAATGGTCCCATTAGATATTATTTTTGAAGAAACAGATTCAGATAAGGTCTTTTTTGAAATGGACCTCTTTTGGACAGTGGCAGGAAAAGCGGACCCTATAGACTTATTGAAAAAGCACAAAGGACGTTACAAAATGTTGCATATAAAAGATATGAAATCCATTACCTATTTTAAAGGCAAAGGATCTACTTCTTCAGAATGGATGGAGCTTTTTCCACAATTAGTCCCAGCAGGTTCAGGCGAAATACCACTCCAAGAAATTATGGATGTGGCCTACCACAATGGCGTGTTGCATTATTTTGTGGAACATGATCTAGCGCCTAACCCTTATGAAAATATTCAATCTGCTTTTAAT
>CAKZOR010000091.1 GCA_937136755.1 uncultured Flavobacteriaceae bacterium
TCGCTGGCAGAGGGCTGTCCCGAACCCTGTGGTTGTGCCGTTTTAGGGTCACTTGCCGTCGCTGCTAGTGTATTAAAATGTTGTTTTAAAGCGCCTACTGCTGGGTCTATGCCCATTTGATTGTCGTTTAAAATGACCAGTAAATTGGCCTTGGTGGCTCCGGCATGGTTGAGTCCTTCCATGGCCATTCCCGAGGCTATGGCGGCGTCTCCCACCACTACTATATGATTGCGATCTAAGGCAGAGGCCTCTGTGAGCCCTTCTTCTAAGGCGGCTAATGCCATGCCTAATCCGGCCGACACCCCTGTGGACGAATGTCCCACACCAAAGGCGTCGTAGGGGCTTTCTTCTCTAGCGGGAAACCCGCTGATGCCCTTCCACTGGCGGTTGGTTTCAAAGGCTTCTCTGCGGCCTGTTAGGATTTTATGGCCATAAGCCTGGTGGCCCACATCCCAGATTAAGGGGTCTGTTGGGGTGTTAAACACATAGTGTAGGGCTAGGGTGAGTTCTACCACGCCTAGACTGGCCCCCAGATGTCCTTCTTTTGTGGCCACTGCTTCAATAATAAAGTCCCTGAGTTCTTGGGCCAATAAGGGCAATTCTCCTACCGCTAAATTGCGGAGGCTTGCAGGATCATTAATGTCTTTAAGATGGGCCATAGAAGCAGTACAATAAGGGGGTAAAGGTACATTATTTTCAAATCCATAAAAAATGTACTTTTGTGTGGTGGAACCTATTTTTACAGATGCTTATTTTATGAAGCTTGCTCTTGCAGAGGCGGCGCGCGCCTTTGAAAAAGGCGAAGTCCCCGTAGGGGCCTTGGTAGTGGCCAACGACCGCATTATTGCCCGCGGACACAACCTCACCGAGCAACTCACAGACGTCACTGCCCACGCAGAAATGCAGGCCATTACCGCCGCCGCCCACCATTTGGGCGGTAAGTATTTACACGATTGTACCCTTTATGTGACCCTCGAGCCCTGCCTCATGTGCGCCGGCGCCCTATACTGGTCTCAAATTTCCAAGGTAGTGTACGGCGCCTCAGACCCCAAACGCGGCGGCATCAGTGTTTTTTCCAAAAAAGCCCTACACCCCAAAACTCAGCTCATTGGCGGCGTAATGGCCACAGAGGCCACTCAATTACTACAAGATTTTTTTGCTAAAAAGAGATAATTAAGGTTGTTTATCCCATAAAAAAACCCCAGAAGTTTGTTCTGGGGTGTTGAATTTTCAGGGGGTCTTATGGGTGTGCCCGCTGTAATACGGTAAAGAAAATGTATCTTATAAGAGCGCTACATTTACAGCGGTCATTCCTTTTTCACTTTCTTGTTCTTCATACGAAACCTTGTCTCCTTCGTTAATTTGAAGGCCGTTTAAGGCAGTGGCGTGCACAAAAGTGTCTTTGCCAGATTCGTCATTGGTAATGAATCCATAGCCTTTTGATCCATTAAAAAATTTTACTGTTCCAGTCATTGCAATTAGAATTAGAGATAAATATTACAACTAAGGTACTGAATTTTAATGTCTTGTGAATAAATTGGTTTAAAAAAATTGAAGAATTGCGAATTTTCAATGGTTTTTTAAACTTTATCCTCTTTTTTTGGTCGCTTTTTTGATTTGGCTTGCATTTTTCTAATATTTTCCTCTGTAAGCATATAGTCCTTGACGTTTTTTCCTTTGCCTTCTGTGAAAATAAATAGGGGCATGGCCACTAAAAATAAAAAAAGGACCCCAAATCCTATATAGGAATTTCCAGCCACTGGCTGGCTTTCTTGTATGATAAGACCATAGACAATGGCACTGAGGCAACCGATGGCTAATAGACCAATGAGACTTCTTTTACTGAGCATAGTTTTTTTTATAAGGGTTCAACAGTGGTTTTTAAAAAGTATTTAAGGGAGACTTGAGCGCTAAAAATTAAAGTGGATAAGTTTTCTTCGGTAGGCGGTGAGCAGTTTGGATTTTGAGATAAAGCCATGGTATTTTCCGTCTTTTACCAGCGGGAGGTTCCAGGCGGCACTCTCTTGAAACTTCTGCATAATTTCGGTCATTTTATCTCGGTCCACATCTATAATCGCCGGCGGGTTTTGCATGAGGTCCCGTACTTTTATCTCGTGATAGAGGCTTCTTTGGAACATGACTGGGCGAACGTCGTCCAGAAGGACAATACCTAATAAAACGCCTTCAGGATCTACTACAGGGAAGATATTTCGATTGGACTTCACTATGGCGTCTTGCACCATATGACCCAAATCTTGTCCTGGGCTGAGGGCTATAAAATTAGTTTCAATGACGCTTTCTATGTCCATGAGTGTGAGTACCGCCTGGTCTTTGTTATGGGTAATGAGCTCTCCCCTACGCCCTAATTCCATGGTGTACACCGAATGCGGGTGAACGTATTTGGTGATGGTGTAGGACATGGCTGCAGTGATCATAAGGGGTATAAAAAGCTCATAGCCTCCGGTGAGTTCTGCTATTAAGAATATGGCTGTGAGGGGTGCGTGTAATACGCCTGCCATAAGACCGCACATGCCTACTAGGGTAAATTGTGTCACGGATACCTGACCCCCAAAAAAGTTTAATTGGTTCATGAATTTTCCCAGTACGTGGCCCATGACGGCGCCCATAAAGAGGGTGGGTGCAAAAATGCCCCCCACACCACCGGCGCCAAATGTCAGGGCCGATGCCAGAATTTTAAACAATACCAAGCCCACTAAAAGCCCCATGACCATCCAGATATTTTGAGCGTCTAAACCAAAGGAATTTCCCTTGAGTACCGCCGCACTGTCTCCTTTTAATAGGCTATTTATGACCTCAAAACCTTCTCCGTACAAGGGCGGAATGAGGTAAATAAGCACCCCGAGTAAGCTGCCACCCACGAGCATTCTATGCAGGGGTTTGGGTATGCGGTCAAAACCTTTTTGCACGTATTCATAGACGGTGGTGAAGTAAATAGAGGTGGCGCCAGCGACTATTCCTAGGATCAAGAAGTAGGGAACGTCGGATAGGCTAAAGGCATCGGCCAGTTTTACTGGCAAAAGAATATCGGAACCAAAGAAAAAATAGGAGGTGATTATAGCGGTTATGGAGGCGAGTAGGAGGGGTAATAGCGAGACCATGGTGAGTTGTAAACTAAAGACCTCTACGGCGAATATAATGGCGGCTATAGGTGCTTTAAATATGGAGGACATGGCTCCGGCTGCCGCACAACCGATCAATAAATTTCGGGTAGATTGGTTCATGTGGAACAGGCGCGCTATATTGGCACTAATGGCGGCTCCTGTGGCTACTGTGGGTCCTTCTAGTCCTACAGATCCTCCAAATCCTACCGTGATGGGCGCTGTGAGCACAGAACCGAACATTTGATAGCGTTTCATAATCCCCTTTCTCTTGGCCATGGCGAAGAGGGTAGAGGGTATGCCATGACTTACTTTTTGTCTAATGCCGTATTTGATGATCAGATACACCAGCCCCAGTCCCAGTAGGGGGAATACAAAGTAAAATGCTTGGTGGTAATACTGAACTAAACGCCCTTCCAAGAGGTGTTGGAAAAAGTGGGTGGCGTTTTTTAAAATAACTGCGCCTACTCCTGAAGTAAACCCAATGAGCATGCTTAGCAGGTATATAAACTGCTTGTTGCTAATGTGTTTGGCCCGCCAAATGAGAAAGCGGGTCAGGAGATTTTTTTTCTTTGCTTCCATATTGGGACCTCTTTGAGAAGCCTTTAATGTATTGTCTGAGCCTAGTCTTATTTATTGTCTGGACCGGTTCTTATTTATTGTCTGGACCTGTTCTTAGGCATTTTTAGGCGCTGTGCTGTCTAGAAAAAGCTCCTCTAATTGGGCTTGGTCTAGGGCTGCTGGCGCGTCTATCATCACGTCTCTTCCTGCATTGTTTTTTGGGAAGGCAATGAATTCTCTGATGGTTTCTTGCCCGCCCAGAATAGCGACCAAACGGTCTAAACCAAAGGCCAATCCTCCGTGGGGAGGTGCGCCGTATTCAAAGGCGTCCATGAGGAATCCAAACTGTGCTTTGGCCTCTGCTTCACTAAATCCTAATAAGGACAACATCTTTGATTGGGTGGCTCGGTCATGAATTCTAATAGATCCACCGCCAATTTCATTCCCATTCAATACCAAGTCATAGGCATTGGCATTCACCGCTGCTGGATTAGTGTCTAAAAGGCTTAAATGTTCTGGTTTTGGGGCGGTAAATGGGTGGTGCATGGCATGAAAATGACCTGTTTCTGGATCTTTTTCTAGGAGAGGGAAGTCTATAACCCACAATGGGGCAAATACTTTAGGGTCTCTGAGCCCTAGTCTTGTAGCCATTTCCATTCTCAGTGCAGAAAGCTGTGCTCTGGTAGCGTCTGTGTCTCCAGAGAGTACACAAATGAGGTCTCCAGCTTGGGCGCCAGTGGCTTTTGCCCAAGTGGCCAAGTCTTCTTGGTCGTAAAATTTATCTACAGAAGATTTATAGCTGCCGTCTTCATTACAACGCACATATACTAAACCTTTGGCACCTACTTGTGGTCTTTTAACCCAGTCAATCAAGGCGTCTATTTCTTTTCGGGTATAGGTGTTTGCACCTGGAACGGCTATTCCTACTACCAATTCAGCAGCATTAAATACAGCGAATTCTTTGTGCTGTGCCTGTTCATTTAATTCAGCAAACTCCATCCCAAAACGAATATCTGGTTTGTCGTTACCGTATGTTTTCATGGCGTGGGCATAAGTCATTCGCGGGAATGAGGTAATTTCTATTCCGTGAATTTCACTTAGTAAATGCTTGGTGAGCCCTTCGAATACATTTAAAATATCTTCTTGGGTCACAAAGGCCATTTCACAATCTATCTGTGTGAATTCTGGTTGGCGGTCTGCCCTTAAATCTTCATCTCTAAAGCACTTCACAATTTGGAAATACTTGTCCATTCCTCCCACCATGAGCAGTTGCTTAAAGGTTTGAGGGGATTGTGGAAGGGCGTAAAATTGTCCTGGATTCATGCGGCTGGGTACCACAAAATCCCTAGCCCCTTCTGGAGTAGATTTAATTAAATAGGGGGTTTCTATATCTATAAATCCTTGGTCTGAAAGAAATTTTCTCACTTCCATAGACACTTTGTGTCTAAAGATGAGGTTCTCCTTGACCGGATTTCTTCTAATGTCTAAATAGCGGTATTTGGCCCGCAGTTCTTCTCCTCCGTCTGTCTGATCTTCTATGGTGAATGGTGGGGTTTTTGATGTGTTGAGCACTTTGAGTTCCTGGACCAATATTTCTATGGCTCCTGTAGCCATCTGTGGGTTGGCATTGTCTCTCGCAATTACCTCTCCACTGATGCTTATAACGCTCTCTCTACCCAGGTCTTTTGCGGCTTGCAATAATTCTGGTGCGCTGCGTTCTGCGTCAAATATAAGCTGCGTTACGCCGTATCGGTCTCTGAGGTCTACCCAGCCAATAAATCCTTTATCCCTTACTTTTTGAACCCATCCGCTTAAGTGAACGGTTTGTCCTATTTCTTTTGCGCTCAGGGCGCCGCAGTGGTGACTTCTATACATGCTATTACTTATAAGGTTACAAATTTAATAAGTTATGTGAAGCAAAGCGTTTTTTAGACTTAATTTATATTAAGGTAAGAATTTACTTACTTTTTGTATTTATGTAAAAATCTGTAATTCAATGTTTTATGTTCTAATGTTAAGTAAATGTAAATTAAATGTTACCCAAATGGTTCTAAATTGTAAAATATTTGTATCTTTGGGTATAGCCAAACAGCGTATAAGATGAAAATGACTGATTGATTTGGCTTTTTAAGTACAACCCTTAAAAAAATTAAGACATGAAAAATTTATTGTTATTAGTAGTATTGTTGACTGGAATGTCAATGGCTGCTCAGGCTCCTAAGCCAACTTATGAAAAAGAAGGAAAAATGGTCAAGGCCACTTTCTTTCATGAAAACGGACAAATTGCTCAAACAGGTTTCTATTTAGAAGGAAAACTACACGGAGAGTGGACCATGTTCTGTAGAGAGGGAAACAAATTGGCCATGGGTAATTACCACCTTGGCGCCAGAACTGGAAAGTGGTTTTTCTGGGAAGGTGAAGCCTTAAAAGAAGTAGATTTTATCAATAACAAAATGGCTGCTATAACGCAGTGGAACAATAAAGGGACGGTAGTGTTAAATAAGTAAGTCCCCTGACCTAACGATTACATATAAAAAAGGCCTCCCATTGGGAGGCCTTTTTTATATAATTTGTGTATTGATTAAGCTTTTACTTCTGCCACCACACGGCTTTTGTATAGGCCTATTTTAATGCGGTAGCTAATAAAGAAGAGCACCGGCACTATGATCAAGGTAAGGAAGGTCGCTACAATTAATCCAAAGATAACCGTCCAAGCCAATGGTCCCCAAAAGATCACATTGTCTCCTCCTATATATATTTTAGGATCTAGGCTGGTAAATAAAGAAAAGAAGTCTATGTTCAGTCCTATGGCCAGCGGGATAAGTCCCAATACAGTAGTGATGGCGGTAAGTACAACAGGTCTTAACCTGGCTTTACCTGCTTTAATTATCACAGATTTCACATCTGGTTGTGACAACAATTGGTTGTCTTCTATACCGTGCTGTACTTTAAAGCGATCTATGAGTAATTGGGTGTAATCTAAAAGGACCACCCCGTTATTTACGACAATTCCTGCTAGAGAAATAATCCCCACCATGGTCATCATGATCACAAAACTCCATCCGGTGATGATTAAACCGTAGAATACTCCAATGAAGCTCAAGAAAATAGCAATCATAATAATAAGGGGTTTGGAAATTCCGCCAAATTGGAAAATGAGCAGGAGCATAATTAGACCCAAGCCTGAAAAGAATGCGCCCATTAAAAAGGCCATTTGTTTATTTTGTTCTTCAATTTGTCCGGTGTAATCTATGCGAATATCCTCTGGAATATCTTGATAGTTTTGCATTTGTGCTTGAATCTCATTCACAATAGCCTGTGCGTCAGTAAAGCCTGGTTCTAAACCAGAATATACCGTCACGACCCGTTTGCTGTCTCTGTGTTTAATAGCAGAGAAAGCTGCGGTGTTTTTTTGCGTGGTTACTGCAGATACTGGGATTTCTTTAATACGACCCGTAGCCTGGTCTCTAAAGATAATGTTCTGATTAAAAAGAGCACTTTTGTTGTATCTCAAATCTTCTTTAAAACGCACATTAATGTCGTAATCTTCTCCATCTTCTTTATATACACCAGCCTTTTCTCCAAAAAGAGAGCGTCTGAGTTGCATGCCTACTTGGCCTACCGCTACGCCTAATGTTCCAGCTTTTTCGCGATCTACCCTAACCAACATAGCGGGTTTTCCTTTGTTTACATCTATTTTGAGTTCTGCAATACCAGGGATGTTTTTGGTGTTAATATAGTTGCGCATTTTTTCTGCTGCGACAATTAATGCGTCGTAGTCAGGGCCTTCTAATTCTATATTAATCGGATAGCCTGCTGGTGGTCCATTCTCATCTTTTTCAACAGAAATAGCCACACCAGGATAAACGCCCTTAAGGGTTTCTTGTACTTTTTTTCTAAGTACTTCTGTATCCATTCCCCTGCGGTATTTGAATTCTCTCATAGAGGCAGTAATTTTACCTCTATGGGGCATTTCTGCACTGGAACCACCATCTGTTTGGGGGTTTCCTGCTCCTTCTCCAACTTGAGATACACTGGCCTCTACCAAGAAATTATAACCATTGTCTAGCTGTTCTGGAGCGTTGAGTACTTCGGCTACTCTTTTTTCAATGTCTTTGGTAATGGTATTGGTTTTTTCAATATCAGTCCCTTGAGGGTATTCTATATAGACAATGATTTGGTTGGGAGTATTGTTTGGAAAGAATTCAATATTGGTTCTTCCTGCCCCAACAGACATGCCAAAAAACATAAAGGCAGAAATGAGGAGTAGTACGGTAGAGCCAAAATACCAATACACATTTTTACCTGTTAAAGCCCTCTTAAGTTGTCTTTCATACCAGTTTTCAAAACGGACCAAACTTCCTGCTTGGAATTTATTGGCCCATCTTTTAATCCCGTATTTATAGGCCCAAAACAAGGCAGCTGTTAGGATCATTAAAGTTCCCAAGCCTCTCATAGCCCCACCGAATACAAGGATAAACAGTCCAAAACCACCCAAAATCAATGAAATTCTAATGAGTTGTTTGCGGCTGAGTTCTTTGTCTCCTACCTCCATGAATTTAGACACCAACATGGAGTTCATAAAAATGGCTACGAACAAAGAAGAACCCAGTACCACAGATAAGGTGATGGGGAAATAAATCATAAACTGCCCAAATATTCCAGGCCATAGTCCTAAAGGCACAAAGGCCGCTACCGTAGTGGCGGTAGAAATAATGATTGGAAAGGCTATTTCACTAATACCTTGTTTGGCTGCTTCAATTCTTGGAACACCCTCAGACATAAGTCTGTACACGTTTTCTACGACAACAATTCCGTTGTCTACCAGCATTCCCAGTCCCATAATGAGCCCAAATAAAATCATGGTATTTAAGGTGTATCCTAAGAGTGATAGTACTACAAAGGACATGAACATAGACATGGGTATAGCAAAACCTACAAATAAGGCATTTCTAAAGCCTAGGAAGAACATGAGCACCGTAACCACCAACAGAATTCCAAAAATAATGTTGTTGACCAGGTCGTCTACCTGATTTAAGGTTCTGGAAGAGGAGTCATTGGTAATGACTACATCTAAATCTTTAGGTAAGAAGTTTTCTTGCGCCTGGGCAACGATCATTTTAATTTCATCTGCGGCTTGAATCATATTTTTTCCAGCCCTTTTCTTTACCTCCAACATGACCACACTTTGACCTTCTTTTCTAGCATAAGTGGTCTTTTCTTTGTCTTTAAAAGAAATGTTGGCAACGTCTCTTAAGTACACGGCACCATTTTCAGATTTAATGATAAAATTCTCTAGCGCCTTAGGGCTTTCTATTTCTCCTAAAATTCTAATGGTTCTTCGCTGCCCTGAGTTCACTAAATTACCCGCAGAAAGCGTCATATTTCCATTTCCAATGGCTTGTAAAATGTCGTTAAAACTCACTTGAGAAGCCATCATTTTATAGACGTCAACGGCTATTTCTACCTCTTTTTCTTGCGCCCCTCTAATGT
>CAKZOR010000092.1 GCA_937136755.1 uncultured Flavobacteriaceae bacterium
CAAGGTCTTTTTATTTATTTCTTCTGCATACTTTTCGTTTAATTCCTGTTCTTTCTTATAGGTGTCTTCTATCGATGTATTTCTTTTCTGTAGTCTATACATTCTTACCGCTTGCCAACCCAATATAAAAAGCAATAAAACACGTAGCCAATAAGGATTTATGAAGATAGATAACAAAACATAACCGTAACCCGTTAAAGCGCATAAAATAAAAACACGCATAAGTGAGTTGATATAATTCCTAGTATTACTGCTTTTATAGCCTCTACCTTTTTTAAATGCATCGTAAGCAATCATTAAATACACTGAAACCACAAAAAAGCATCCTATTATTGTAGATATAATCAAAATTCGATCATCTATTGCACATTGGGCAAAAGTCATATACTCATTTCCATTAGGATCAGTATAAAACCACTTTAAAAATTTATTTATTTCATCCATTCTTTTAAATCGCTAAAAGGTTTTCCTATGACGTCTAAACTGCCTCCTCTAACAATATGACTAGCCACTTTGACAAAAACATCTAGGGTAGGGAAGGCTGTTTCTTTAGACTGAGGCAATTGAATGCTCACTACTTTATCTGGTTTTATACTAGTACAGATTAAATGGACTACGCCAGTATTGGCAGAGATAAAATAATGACCGTCTACAAAGACTACAATATGTGGTGTTTCTGGTGTTTTCTCACCATCTACTCCAACAATATGAATACTCCCTTTTGGAAAGTGGGTATAGGCATTTTTTAAAATGTAAGCACATTCCTGAATATTGAATGGGCTAATTTCATGAGAGATGTCAACAATAGTTGGACTATCAAGTTCGCTGTGAATGGCTCCTTTAATAGCGGAAACAAAGTGATCTTTTGTTCCAAAATCTGTTGTTAAAGTAATGATAGCCATACACGCTGTTAATATTTTAATAAGATAACAAACTGTTTTTTTGCGTAAGTTTGCGTAACAAAATTACACATTTTTACGGGCATTAAAAGATAGATTGTAGAACCTAAGTAAAACTTTTCATTTGAACGAAATCATAATTGAAATTACAGACGTAAGCCCAAGGGATTTTTTTGGGCAAAACAATGAAACGGTCGGTCTTTTAAAAGAGTATTTTCCAAAATTAAAAATAATTGCTAGGGGCAGTAAAATTAAGGCTTACGGCAGTGAGTCAGAACTCAATGATTTTGAACAAAAATTCGACAAACTCACCGCCCATTTTGCCAAATATAACAAAATAGATCCTACTGCGGCAGCGGCGCTACTGAGTGACACTTCCCCGGATGAACTAGAGGTATTGCAAAGTGTAGGAGATGTAATTCTTCACGGTGTTTCGGGAAGGTTAATCAAAGCCCAAACACCCAATCAGAGAAAGGTGGTGAACGCCATTGCTAAAAATGATATGGTATTTGCTGTTGGCCCAGCTGGAACTGGTAAGACTTATACTGGTGTAGCTATGGCAGTAAAGGCTTTAAAAGAAAAACAAGTTAAGAGAATCATTCTCACTAGACCAGCAGTTGAGGCAGGAGAGAATTTAGGGTTTTTACCAGGAGATTTAAAAGAAAAATTAGATCCCTATATGCAGCCTTTATACGACGCTTTAAGGGACATGATTAGTCCTGAGAAGTTGTCTTTATACATAGAAAATGGCACCATACAGATTGCTCCGCTTGCTTTTATGAGGGGTAGGACTTTGGACCATGCTTTTGTGATCTTAGATGAAGCCCAAAATACCACCCATGCCCAAATGAAAATGTTCCTCACTAGAATGGGTAAAAGTGCTAAGTTCATGGTTACTGGCGACCCAGGCCAAATAGATCTGCCTAGAAGAGTCACTTCAGGATTAAAGGAAGCTTTGTTAGTTCTTCAAAATATTGAAGGAGTTTCCATTGTCTATTTAGATGACAAAGACGTTATAAGACATAAATTGGTCAAAAAAGTGATTGAAGCCTATAAAACTATCGAACACCAAAATTAATAGAATGATCCATACCATTACAGATACCAATTTTAATTTTCCAGGACAAAAAAGTGTTTACAAAGGAAAGGTAAGAGAGGTATACGCTTTAGAAAATGATTTATTAGTCATGATAGCGACAGACAGACTTTCTGCATTTGACGTTGTTATGCCAAGAGGAATTCCTTATAAAGGGCAAATTCTCAATCAGATTGCCACTAAGATGATGGAGGCTACAAAAGATATTGTACCCAATTGGCTAACGGCAACCCCTGATCCAAATGTAGCGATAGGTCACGCCTGTGAGCCATTTAAAGTAGAAATGGTGATTAGAGGATATATGTCTGGTCATGCGGCAAGAGAATACAAAGCTGGAAAAAGAATCCTATGTGGTGTTTCTATGCCAGAGGGACTTAAAGAAAACGATGCTTTTCCTGCTCCAATCATCACGCCTGCCACAAAGGCAGAAATGGGAGATCACGATGAAGATATTTCTAGAGCAGATATTCTGGCTAGAGGTATTGTGTCTGAAGAAGATTATGAAGTGTTGGAAAAATACACTTATGCCCTTTTTGAAAGGGGTACAGCCTTAGCCGCAAAGCGGGGGTTAATTTTAGTAGACACTAAGTATGAGTTTGGAAAAACAGCTTCTGGAGAAATTGTTTTGATAGACGAGATTCACACCCCGGACTCTTCACGATATTTTTATGCAGACGGCTATGAAGAAAGACAGGCTGCTGGAGAAGCGCAAAAACAACTCTCAAAAGAATTTGTGAGGCAGTGGCTTATTAGTCACAACTTTCAGGGCTTGGAAGGGCAGACGCTTCCTGAAATGTCAGATGATTATATCGCATCTGTTTCCGAACGTTATATTGAATTGTACGAAAACATCACAGGGGAAACTTTTGTGAAAGCTCCAGTAGAACATATTCAAACTAGAATTGAGCAAAATGTACTCGATTTTTTAAAGTAACAGTGTTTTATATATACTAGATAAGAATCCCCATATTTTGGGGATTTTTATATATATTTAGTTAATTATCATAGCTATTATGGATCAAAAGATTTCTGCTCAAAAATACTGGAGAATAAACTTAAAGTATTTGTCAATTCTTTTATTCATATGGTTTTTATGTTCATTTGGCCTGGGTGTATTTTTTGTAGACGCGCTCAATAATTTTAAGATAGGTGGTTTTCCTATGGGTTTTTGGTTTGCACAACAGGGTTCCATTTACATTTTTGTGGTATTGATCTTTACATATGTCTTCTTAATGAATAGGCTAGACAAACGATTTGGGTTTGAAGATTAGTAAACATCGTATTAATTCTTTTAAATTATGAGTGTTCAAGTTTGGACTTATATTATAGTAGGCATCACTTTTGCCCTTTACATTGGAATAGCCATTTGGTCAAGAGCAGGTTCCACCAAAGATTTTTACGTTGCAGGAGGAGGTGTTTCTCCATTAGCTAACGGAATGGCTACCGCAGCAGACTGGATGTCTGCAGCATCTTTTATCTCCATGGCTGGTATTATTTCTTTTACCGGTTATGACGGATCTGTTTACCTCATGGGTTGGACTGGAGGCTATGTGCTTTTGGCATTACTTTTAGCACCTTATTTAAGAAAATTCGGGAAATTTACAGTGCCAGATTTTATTGGAGATAGGTACTATTCAGATACTGCTAGAATTGTTGCAGTGATTTGTGCTTTGTTGGTTTCATTTACCTATGTGGCAGGACAGATGCGTGGAGTAGGCGTGGTATTTTCAAGATTCTTAGAAGTAGATATTAATACCGGCGTAATTATAGGAATGATCATTGTGTTGTTCTATGCTGTTTTAGGTGGAATGAAAGGGATTACCTATACCCAAGTAGCACAGTATTGTGTACTTATTTTCGCTTTTATGGTACCGGCTATTTTTATCTCCATTCAAATGACAGGAAACCCAATCCCGCAATTAGGTATGGGAGGTACTGTATTAGATGGATCTGAAATGTATTTACTTGAAAAGCTAAATGGGTTGTCTACCGAACTTGGTTTTAATCAATACACAGATGGTTCTAAAGATATGATAGATATTTTTGCCATTACCTTAGCCTTAATGGTTGGTACAGCAGGATTGCCACACGTTATTGTGAGGTTTTTCACGGTAAAAAAAGTAAAAGATGCTAGGAAATCTGCAGGATTGGCCTTGTTGTTAATTGCTGTTTTATACACCACAGCACCTGCGGTAGCTGTATTTGCAAGAGTGAATCTAATTGAAACAGTGAGTGACAAGTCTTACGATGTCATGCCTGAATGGTTTAAAAACTGGGAAAAAACAGGTCTTTTAACCTTTGAAGACAAAAATCAAGACGGTAAAGTACAATATGTGGCAGACCCTCAAATAAATGAGCTTAAAGTTGATCCAGATATTATGGTTTTAGCCAATCCTGAAATTGCCAAACTACCTGCTTGGATTATTGCTCTTGTAGCAGCTGGTTGTTTAGCTGCAGCATTGTCTACAGCAGCCGGTTTATTACTCGTAATTTCTGCTTCTGTGTCTCATGATTTAATCAAAAAGATTTTCATGCCAACCATCTCTGACAAAGGAGAACTTCTTGCAGCTAGATTGTCTGCAGTGGTGGCAGTTTGTGTTGCGGGATATTTTGGAATTAATCCGCCAGGATTTGTGGCAGCTGTAGTAGCCTTAGCCTTTGGATTGGCTGCGGCCTCTCTTTTTCCTGCAATTATATTGGGAATTTTCTACAAGAGAATGAATAAAGAAGGGGCTGTTTCAGGTATGATTGTGGGTATTTTATTCATGCTATTTTACATGGCTAAATTTAAGTTAGGGTGGTTGGGAGACATACCACCTGCCTCTGAATGGTGGTTTGGAATATCTCCTGAAGGATTTGGGTCAGTAGCCATGGTAGTGAATTTAATAGTATCTGTAGCAGTAAGCCGCTTCACTGCTGCACCTCCACATGAGGTTCAAGAAATTGTAGAAAACATAAGAATACCCAGTGGCGTAGGTGCGGCTTCATCAAGTCATTAAAATAACAACAACCCTATAACCAAAAAATAACCAAAAACCATGAGTAATTATCACATTAAACACTTAGAAGAATACTTTAGTGTCTACAGAAAATCTGTCAGAGATCCTGAGCTTTTTTGGAGCGAAGTGGCAGAAGAGCATTTTATGTGGCGTAAAAAATGGGATCAGGTATTGGATTGGGACTTTGACAAAGCAGAAATCTCCTGGTTTAAAGGTGCTCAATTGAATATTACAGAAAATTGTATTGACAGACATTTATATACAAGAGGAAACAAAACGGCTATTTTATTTGAGCCAAATGACCCAAAAGAACCTGCTATACACATTACTTATAGGCAATTACACGAGCGTGTTTCAAAATTTGCTAATGTATTAAAAGATCAAGGCATTGGTAAAGGGGACAGGGTCTGTATTTACCTGCCTATGATACCTGAATTAGCAGTGGCTGTATTGGCTTGTGCACGAATTGGGGCCATACATTCCGTAGTATTTGCAGGCTTTTCTGCTACAGCACTTTCTACAAGAATCAATGATTGTGGGGCCAAAATGCTCATTACCTCAGATGGTTCATTTAGAGGGGCAAAATCTATTGACCTAAAGGGAATTGTAGATGAGGCCTTGGAAGATTGTCCAGGTGTTGCGGCTGTTTTAGTAGCCAAAAGAACCCATGCAGAAATTCACATGGAAGCAGGAAGGGATCATTGGTTACAGCCTTTATTAGATGACGCTTATGGAGATTGTGTGCCAGAAGTAATGGATTCAGAAGACCCATTATTTATATTGTATACTTCTGGTTCAACGGGAAAACCAAAAGGAATGATGCACACAACAGCCGGTTATATGGTATATTCTGCCTATACATTTAAAAATGTTTTTCAGCAAAAAGAAAATGATGTGTATTGGTGTACAGCAGATATAGGATGGATTACAGGGCATTCTTATATTGTATATGGACCTCTTGCTAATGGAGCCACAACTGTGATGTTCGAGGGGGTCCCTTCCTATCCAGATTATTCTAGGTTTTGGGATATTATTGACAAGCACAAAATCACGCAATTATATACGGCCCCAACAGCTATTAGAGCCTTAGCTAAAGAAAATTTAGATTTTGTGACTTCGCATGACTTATCTTCTTTGAGGATTCTAGGTACAGTTGGAGAACCGATTAATGAAGAAGCTTGGCACTGGTATAATGATCATATAGGAAAGAAGAAATGTCCTATAGTAGATACTTGGTGGCAAACAGAAACAGGGGGTATTTTAATTTCTCCAATCCCATTTGTTACTCCAACTATTCCTACCTATGCTACCCTTCCAATGCCTGGTATACAACCGGCCTTAATGGATGAAAACGGAGAAGAAATTAAAGGGAATCAGGTAGATGGGAGACTGTGTATAAAATTCCCATGGCCTTCTATTGCAAGAACTATTTGGGGAGATCACCAGCGCTACAAGGACACTTATTTTTCTGCCTTTAAAGGCATGTATTTTACTGGAGATGGAGCCCTTAGGGATGAGGTTGGCTATTATAGAATTACTGGTAGGGTAGACGACGTTATTATCGTATCTGGTCACAATTTAGGGACAGCCCCCATAGAAGACAGTATCAATGAACACCCAGCGGTAGCAGAATCTGCTATTGTAGGATTTCCTCATGACATTAAAGGAAATGCACTCTACGGTTATGTTATTTTAAAAGAAACAGGAGAGGGAAGAGATCGTGATAACTTGAGGAAAGAGATTAATCAGGTTATTACTGAGCATATAGGACCTATTGCTAAGTTAGATAAGATTCAATTTGTATCTGGACTTCCCAAAACCAGAAGTGGTAAGATTATGAGAAGAATACTTAGAAAAATAGCTTCTAAAGACACCTCTAATTTGGGGGACACCTCTACTTTATTAAATCCTGAGGTAGTAGCAGAAATAATGAAAGAGGCCCTTTAATCAAAAGTGTATAGAAAAATTTTTTCTGCACCATTGATTCAATGAATGAAAAGCCTTTTAAAGCTCACTTGTCCTGTTTTCTCCTTTAGTTTTTTTAAAATTTTAAGGAACAACAGGGCAGTGATATAGGCATCTCCGAGGGCGGTATGCCGGTCTTTTTTTGAGATATTGAATTTGTCTGCTAATTCGTCTAAGCTATAATGATCTTTTCGCTCTATTAGCGGACTTCTTAGCAGGCTTTTTTTATACAGTACTACGGTATCTAAAAGCTTGTTTTTTAAAGGAGGGAGTCCATTTCTGTCTAAGGCTTTGTTGATCATATTAACGTCAAACATAGTGTGATGGGCTATTATAGGGGCATTTCCTATATAACTTAAAAAGTTTTTCAAAGCCTCAATTTCTGTAGTCTTGTCTTTCTTTTCCTCTTTTAAGATTCCATGAATGGGCGTACTGTCACTGTTATAGTGTTCTTGGATTAAATACACCTCAAAACTTTTCTTTACCGCAATATGACCTTTTTCTAATATAACGGCACCAATGCACAGTATTCTGTCGTTTTCATAGTCAAATCCAGTAGTTTCAGTATCTAAAACGATAAATTTACTTTGACTATCTATGTTTTGACCCTTAGAAAATAGGGCCTCATAATCTACCCAAAATTGGGGATGATTTGTGGGTGATTTGGTCCGTGTATTTTTGAAAAAAGAGAAGATCACAACAATTGGGATACTTTAAACCTAATATTAATGAGTTCTTGGATTTCTTTGATTGTTTTAAAGGTTCTTTTTAATTTTACACGCTCTTCTTTACTCAGGGTATTTAGATCCAAATAGCGTCCAGAATCGTGATGAAGAATACCTTGTTTTGTTCTAAACTTAAGCAATGCTTTGGTGGCATAAGAGCAAGAAAGGTACAATTCTTTATTATTGGGCTCTAGTGCTGCTAACTTTTCAAAACGAGCAGCTGTGTTGTTAATTCCTTTTACAAAATGCGATAAAATCAATACCCTTGCAGCATCTGTAAGCGGCATGAGAGTTCTTCTCTTCAGATCAAAATTGTCTTTATTTGCGCCGTCATGCTCTACAAGAAAAGACCTGAAAAAACCAGATGGGGGTGGGCTTTGTAGGGCGCCGCTTGCTAAATGAGTAGTGAATACAGGAAATCTCTTGAGCGTTTCGAAAATAACGTCTGACAATTCATCAGCAAGTTTGTTGTTACCATATACAGCATTAAAGTCAAAAAAGATTGAAGACAGCAGGACTTCATTTTTTCCAGGATTACTTATCCAGTAGCTTACATTTTTCTTCCAACTATCTAAGTCTAAACACCATTTGGGATTAGAAGCCATCATATCTGCAGGACAGTATTCGTAGCCAATTTTCATTAATCCTTTATTGATTTTCTGAGCCAATTTAAGGAAGTAGGCTTTATGGGGTGTTCCGTCTCCAGTGCTTTCATTTTCAAAAATAATAGCATTGTCCTGATCTGTTTGAAGCAATTGTTCATTTCTTCCTTGACTACCTATAGCCAGCCAGACAAAAGAGCAGGGTGGAGGGGTCTCCATTTTTTTTAAATTCAGCTCAATAACTTGTTTGGTACATGCATTGTTGAGTTCTGAAATTATTTTTGAGGTAATGGTCATGGGAATTCCTTGTTGTAAATACCCCCTGAGCAATTTCATTATACTCAATCTAATTCTTTTGATCTCTTTTGTTTTGGTAGCCCTTTGAATGGCTTTTATTAAAACAGATGGGTTATTTCCAACAGAAAGCATAATGTCGTGTTTAGAAACTATGCCCACCGCTTTTGTATGAGGTGTCCCATCTTTAGTGATACATAAATGACTCACTCCAGATGCCATCATGCCCATTTGTGCTTGGGTTACGGTAAGTTCTTCGCCATAAGTTATTACAGGGCTACTCATTATTTCTATTGCAGTTCCACTGATTGGAATTTCTCCAGTACCAATTTTATTTCTCAAATCTTTATCAGTGATAATACCAATGGGTAGTTTGTTTTTTAAAACCAGCATAGCACCAATCTTATTTAACTTCATAGCATTCGCTAGTTCAGTTATAGCTGTACTTGTTTCACAGCTGATGATGTTTTTAGACCATCGAACTTGTTGCACGTCAAACAAGGGTACTATTGCTTCGTTTTCTTCTCCACTAGTCTCTCCATAAAGTGTACCTCTATGCTTTTTGGCATATGGATTTCTAGTATTAGAAGCGAAACTCTCCAATAAGAAATTTCCAATAGATTTGTTTTTTAAAGCATAGGGCTTAAAGACTTCAATGGGAATACAGTACAAAATGGTTTCCTCATAGGCTTTGGCTTCCATTTTGTAATTCTCCTGAGCCATTAATGGTCTCAACCCAAAAATATCTCCCTCATCACAGAGGTCTACCATCTCGTTTTGAGGCGCTTTACGCAAGGCAACAGCTCCTTTATGCACTACATAAAAATTAGTATGAGGGCTGTCTCCTTCTTTAAATACTAACTCATCTTTATCTAGGTATTGTATGTTTATTTCTACAGCAATATCTTCTAAAACCTCAATGCTTAACATATTAAATGGAGGAAAACCTTTTAGAAAGTCTGCTACTCTGTGGCTAATGGTGTTTTTCATTGATATAGATTGCTAGACAAATATAATGATTGGGTAAAGAATGTGCTCATTGTTAGGTCTTTATATCTGAATATAAAGCATAAAAAAACCCTAGTGCTAACTAGGGTGATTTTGTAGCGAGAGGGGGTCACGATCCCCCGACCTCCGGGTTATGAATCCGACGCTCTAACCAACTGAGCTACCTCGCCATTTTTCGGGCTGCAAATATATATTTTTTCATAGCTCTTCATAAACACCTTTACGCAATAAAAAAGCGAATTAGCTTATTTTCGCCGCTGTGAATCTGTCGCTCAAAAACAAAGCTTATTATCCGTTTTATCTGATATACCTGTTGTTTTTGATACTAGGTGGAGTTTTCCTCCTTTCCGTTACTCGCGAAGAGTCACATCTTATTCTAAATCAATTTTTCTTTCCTCCCTTTCACTGCTTCTTTCAAAACATTACCCATGCAGGCGATGGTTTGGCTCCGGTATTAATTGTTGCGGTAGCGCTTTTTATCAGCTATAAATCTGCACTACAAATTGGCTTTGCCTCCATGTTCGCTGGAGGTAGTACACAGCTGCTCAAAAACCTTGTTTTCGACGATGTAGATAGACCATCGTGGTTCTTTAAACACTTTAGCGAAAACAGCATCCAACTCATTGAAGGGCTACACATGAACATTCACAACAGTTTTCCATCAGGGCATACTACCTCTGCTTTCGCAGTTTGTGTTTCAATTATCCTTTTAGCAAAAAAGAAGCATTACAGCCTCATTTTTGGTTTATTGGCACTAGTTGCTGGGTACTCAAGGGTGTATTTATCGCAGCACTTTTTTGTGGACATTTACTTTGGTTCACTCATCGGTACAATTTGGGCAACGGGTATTTTTCTGTTGCTGCAAAAAATTGAAAAAC
>CAKZOR010000093.1 GCA_937136755.1 uncultured Flavobacteriaceae bacterium
TTTTTGTGTAAACACAAATGTTGATAAGATGAAGAATATGGTAAAAAAAGCACTATTGTTAGTAGGCCTCATTTTCATAGGGATGCAATTTTATAGACCGGAGAAAAATATTTCTGACACTTATAGTACCAGCTTTTTTGAAAACGAGACCAATCCTCCTGCACCTATCTTAACAACCTTGCAGTCCAAATGTTACGATTGTCATTCTAACAATACCGAATACCCATGGTATAACAACATAGCGCCGTTTTCTTATTGGATAGACGCCCATGTGGTAGACGGCAAGAAACACCTTAATTTTTCTGATTGGGCGCAGTACTCTACTAAGAAGAAAGACCATAAAATTGAGGAACTTGTAGAGGAGGTTCAAGAAGGAGAAATGCCTCTAAAAGAATATACATGGACGCACGGTTCACTCACCGAAGATGAGAAAAATGGGCTCATTGCCTGGGCAGAACGCAATAGAGTCATTTATCAATACGCATTGAAATACAAAAATGGACAGTTGGCGAATTAAAGGGCCTCTAACAATACGATAGTGTGAGGAGAATTTAATTGTACTTTTCCTTCTCTCACCTGAACGGTAACCCCTGAATAAGCATCTTTTAGGGTCTGACCATTTTTGAATACTGTTCCAACTGAAATTTCTTTATCACCCTTGGTTAGATCTAATCCAACGACTACTTGGTCTGTAATATTATTTTGGCTGTAAATTCTAGAAAAAACATAAGGAAATTCGGTAATATCCTTGTGGTTTCCTGCACCAACGGCTATATGGTTTCCTTTAAACTTCCCTAGAATTTGCCAGTGTTTTAAAAGGGCTTCATTAGTGGGTATGTCTTCCCAATTCATAAAACTTCTAAGGGTGGCGTCTCCTTCTGTTCCAACAATGTCTAAATCTCTATTGGTTTCATCTCCGTAGTAAATTTGAGACCCACCAGGAGTCAATAACAATATATTTGCAGCCCTGTAACCTTTTTCTCTTAATTTGTCATAGGGTTGTCCGTCGTCATGAGAGGTGAGGTAATTTAAAACACTTTTACCCTTTAAAGGGCCTTGAAGCAAGTTGTCGTATTTTTTGAAAATCTCAGCATATGGCCTGTCTGCATCATATTTAAGTTCAAAATTGATTAAAGAATGAAAACCATGACTGTAGTAGTCTACTTTCTGGTCTCCAAAGTCATAGTTCCTCCCTCCAGAGATGCCATAATTATACACTTCACCCATCATGTAAAATGGGTTGCTGTCTAGTGTTTTTTCTGGATGAGAGGTTTTCCATTGATTGAAAGACCAAGAGGCTTCTTCATAAAGCATGTCCCAAGCAGATTCTGAGGCATGTTTGACGGTGTCTACTCTAAAACCATCTATTCCATAGTCTTTCACATAATCTGTGAGCCATTTCACAATGTATGCCTGAGGTGTTTTAGGGTATCCGGTTCTAGAAAAATAATCTTCTAAGGAGGTCAATTCTTCTTCTAGCCTTCCTTCTTTCTCCCATTTTTCTATTAGAAAGTGGGGTAATGAAACTTCTTTGTCAGATTCTGTTAGAATGTCTGGTAAGTTTTTTACTAGGGTACAGGCGGTGGTATTTTCATAAGAATCATAAGTACAGGCAGGTGAAGTTCTCACCCAGTCTGCTGGCCACACAGGATCTTGTTCTGTAACAGGACCTGTATGGTTTAATACCACATCCATAACAATCCTTATTCCGTTTTCGTGAGCGGTCTCTACAAGTTTTTTAAAAGCATCTTCTGTTCCAAAGTTAGGTTCAATAGCGGTCCAATCTTTGGTCCAATAGCCATGAAATCCGTAGGTGTTTCCAGTACCTTCATTGGTTGCACCGTGAATTTGTTCTACAACAGGGGAGAACCAGAGTGCATTAACTCCTAAGTCATTAAAATAACCTTCATTTATTTTTTGTGTAATGCCTTCGAAGTCTCCACCTTTAAAACCCCTTAGCACAGCGGTTTCTTTAGTTCTATTGAAGTTTATGTCATTAGTTGTATTTCCGTTATTGAATCGGTCTGTGAGTAAAAAATACATATGAGCATTCTCCCATACAAAAGGCTTATTTTTAGTGACGTCTTGTGGCGCTTTTGTATTTTTACAGCTTTGAATGAAAAGTGTCGCTATTAGTGAGGCTAAAAAAAGGATAGATTGCTTCATGGTTTTTTTAATTTTACAAGAAGCAAGATAGTAAAATGCTTTATTTTTGCCTGTTTAAAACTTTGTATTCTTCATAGCAGCCGCTAATAGCGTCTAGAATTTGAAGGTCGTTGGCAGTTTTAATAAAAGATTTAGAGTAATTGCAATTACTGAGTATATCTTGAATATCTACCTCTTCAATTTGAAGTAAAGCAATAAGTGTTTCTCTGTCGAATTTAGAAGCGAGCAAGTCTTTTATATTATTATCTTCTTTAATCTGTCTAAGCTTTCTCATTTGCTTGGGTTTCTTTCCAAATAAATTTCTCAAAAGGTCTGCCGGATTTAATATTGCACCTAATACCTTCGAGACTGAAGAGGGTCGTTTATTTCCAGCTTCATAACTTACATTTAGACCAGAAATACTGTACTGAAATGCTGTATTTACAGGTAGTTTTCGGATATCAATTTCCAAATAGCCAGTGAGCTGATATGGTTTTAACACTACTTCCTCTAAGGCATATGCAAGCTCTGTTAAGGCTATTTTTGTGTTTTGAAAAGTCATCATATCATTGGTCACCCTAACCTTGATTGTTTTAAAACCTAAATAAGATAAAAGTAAGGTATCATTGGCTACTGCAGGGACGGTAAAATTTCCATCTTTGTCTGTAATAGTCCCCTTTATTTGAGAAAGATTAATCACGTGAACACTTTCTAAAACCTCTTGTGTTTGCGCATTAATTATAGTAGCACTTATTTCGTCTGACTGAGCCTTAATAGACTGAAGTCCTAGAAAAAAAATAAAAGCAAATAGTACTGCTTTAATGATCTGGGTGTAATTTTTCATATCTTAAGATTGGTATAAAGATAGGATGGAAAACAAAAAAAAGGCGCCAAGGCGCCTTTTTTTTAACTAAAATATATGATTACATAAATCCGTTTCTTCTTTTACCTTTCTTGTTTTCTGAGAAAGGAGACCCACCAAAAGACTTGCCTCCATCCCTGGAACCACCATCTCTTGAACCTCTTCTTCCCGAATCAGATCTGTCTGAACTAGAGGATCTAGAAGGACGATCTGATCTTGAAGATCCTCCACCTTTATAGCCACCACGTTCTTTATTTCTGAAGCCGCCACCGCCTCCAGAACCACTTCTTCCTCTACCTTTAAAGCCTCCGCCACCTCTGCTTGAGCCACCTCCAATTGGATTGTTGGAGACTTCAACATTAACAAAGCGGCCGTCGACCTTTAGGTCTTTAAAAGTACTTAAAATGGCTTCTTCAACATTTGCTTCTGAATTAAAGAATGAAAAACTTTCTTTAACATCTACTTTAAAAATGTCGTCTTTACCAAGGTTAACAGTATCCCTTAAAAAGTCTTTTAAGGACATCCAATCATAACCATCTTTTTCTCCAATATTTATGAAATAACGGGTAGATCCATCTCCTCCGAAGTTTCTAGAAGCACGGCCATCTCTTGAACTTCCAGAATCTCTTCTTTCTCCTCTTTCTCCTCTGTCGCGATCATTAGAGTTTAAATCCTTCGCTTTGTTGTAATAATTAAAGAAGCGACCAAATTCTACAGATACAATTTTTTGTACGAGTGTTTCTTTGTCTATTCCCTCTAACATTTCATTTATAGTGGGAAGGTAATTCTCTACATCTGAATTGACCTCAGTATCTTTTATTTTATTTACTAAATGATACAATTGAATTTCACATATTTCCATTCCCGTTGGGATAGGCTTAGCAATGAATTTCTTTTGAATCTTGTTTTCTATGGCTTTTATCTTTCTCATCTCTGAGCGAGTCACAATCACCATAGAAGTTCCTGATTTACCTGCTCTACCAGTTCTTCCTGAACGGTGGTTGTAGGTCTCTATTTCATCTGGAAGTTGGTAGTTTATAACATGTGTAATGTCGTCTACATCAATTCCTCTAGCAGCTACATCTGTAGCCACTAACATTTGAATTTGTTTTTTTCTAAAAGCATTCATAACCAAATCTCTTTGGTTCTGACTTAAATCTCCATGAAGTGCTCCAGCATTGTATCCGTCTTCAATTAAGTTCTCTGCTACTTTTTGAGTATCTCTTTTTGTTCTACAGAAAATCACTGAGAATATATCAGGATTTGTGTCTGCCAGTCTTTTTAATACCGGGTAACGGTCCCTTCCTCCGGCCACATAGTATTCATGTTGCACCGTTGTTGCTCCTGAATTTTTAGTTCCCACAGTAATTTCTTGTGGGCTATTCATGAATTTTTTGGCAATTATAGCGACTTCTTTTGGCATGGTAGCGGAAAACAACCAGGTCGCTTTTTCTTTGGGGGTATTGGATAAAATGTCTTTGATGTCTTCAAAGAATCCCATATTTAACATTTCATCTGCCTCATCCAATATGCAGTAATCAATTTTAGAAATGTCTACCATTCCTCTGTTGATCATATCTTTCATTCTGCCTGGAGTAGCTACTATAATTTGAGCGCCTCTCTGTATTTGTCTGGCTTGGTCTTGAATGCTTGCGCCACCATAAATGGCAACAGTATTTAATCCTCTTTCGTATTTTGAATATGCCTGAATTTCCTTAGTGATTTGCAGACAAAGTTCTCTTGTTGGAGAAAGAATTAAACCTTGTGTTGTTTTGCTGGTAGGGTCTATTCTTTGGATAAGTGGAAATCCAAAAGCAGCTGTTTTACCAGTACCTGTTTGTGCAAGTGCCACTAAATCTATGTGGTCTGCTAATAAAATAGGAATGGCTTTTTCTTGGACTTCTGATGGGTTTTCAAAGCCTAAATCTTGAATAGCTTTGAGTAGGGACTCTTGAAGCCCTAATTCTGAAAATGGTGTCATGTTTAAATGTTTAATCGCAAATATGTCTGTTGCATAGAGCGATTAACCTTTTACTAACCTTTTACTCAGCGCAACACATGCTATACTAGCGGCGTTATTTGAAGCTGCAAAATTACAAAAAATAAACCATTATACCTTGAAACTTAAAGCTTAAGTTATGAGTTGTATTGTATTGATTTTACTGGATATTCAGGGGTTTTTGTTAAGTTTATTGAAACTTATGACTTTTAATATAGGTGATTAGTGACCTAATTGCCTTGCCTCTGTGTCCAATTTTTTGTTTTATTTCTGAGGGTAACTCAGCAAAGCTTTTAGTGTAATTATCTGGAATAAAAATAGGGTCATACCCAAAACCTCCGTTCCCTTTTTTACCCAAAGCTATAGTGCCATGGACCTTTCCTGAAAAGTATTTTATTTCTGCTGCTGTTTTTAATGCAATGGTTGTTTGGAAATAAGCTTTTCTATCGGAAATATTTTCAAGGGCTTTAAGTAATTTATCCATATTGCTTTCTGAAGTAGCTTTGGGCCCTGAATATCTTGCAGACTGCACCCCAGGCAGGCCATTTAATGCTGGAACGAATAATCCAGTGTCGTCGCTAAAACAGGCTTCATTGAAGTAATTAAAAATAGTATTTGCTTTTATTGCGGCATTTTCTTCTAATGTGTGGTATGGTTCAGGGATTTCTTGATTAAATGAGAGATCCAGAAGCGAAAGTATTTCTATATTATTGGGGAGTTGAGATTTTATTTCAGAGAGTTTGTTTTGGTTATGTGTAGCGAAAATCAGTTTCATCAAAATATTTTTTCCAAATATACTTTAAATTTATGGTGCTCGTCTCTGTATTAAATTCTCAACAAAGCCAAGGTTTTATTTTGGAATTGTGTGTTTTTGTTGGTTAAATTACATTTTTGTGAATATTGTTTATTATGTGTATAACTCCTTTAAAAATCAATAGGTAAAGCGCTTATAACGTTTAAATATTAGTTATTTTTAACCCTTAATTTAAAAATTCCTTATCGTGGGTAAGAAATACGTTTTTGACTTTGACAGTACTTTGACAAGTGTAGAAGCATTAGATGTTTTGGCAGAAATTACTTTGGCTAATAAGCCTGAGAAAGACGCAGTAGTTTCAGAAATACAAGCCATCACAAACCTCGGAATAGATGGAGATATTTCCTTTACGGAATCTTTAGAGAGAAGACTTTCGCTGTTACATGCTAATAAAACAGATTTAGATACTTTGGTTCAAGAATTACAACATAAAGTGTCTGCGTCTATAGTGAGAAACAAAGAGTTTTTTGAGAAATATTCTGAAGATATATACGTTATTTCATGCGGTTTTAAGGAATTTATAGAGCCTATAGTGGCCAAATACAATATACCCGCCCATAAAGTGTATGCCAATACATTTACCTATGATGAAAAGGGTAATATTACAGGCTTTGATAAAGAAAATGTATTGTCTTCTCACAACGGAAAAATTGAGTGTCTGAAGCGAATGAATTTAGTGGGTGAAGTTCAGGTAATAGGGGATGGGTATAGCGATTATGTGATGAGAGAAGCAGGGATTGCGGATAAGTTTTTTGCTTATACTGAAAATGTTTCCAGAGATAAAGCAACTGCAAATGCAGATCATGTAACCCCAAATTTAGATGAGTTTTTATTTGTTAATGACCTTCCTAGAAACATCTCTTACCCTAAGAATAGAATCAAAGTCTTATTACTAGAAAACGTTCACCCAGAAGCTTTTAAAAAACTCTCAAAGGATGGTTTTTCAGTTGAGTTGGTAAAAACAAGTCTAGATGAAACCACCTTAATTGAAAAGATTAAAGGGGTTCATGTTTTAGGAATTAGATCAAAAACACAGCTCACACAAAAAGTTTTAGAAGCTGCAGATAAATTAATGGCTGTGGGTGCTTTTTGTATTGGAACCACTCAAATTGATTTAGACGCCTGCAAGAATAAAGGAGTGGTTGTATTTAACGCTCCATATAGCAATACGAGATCTGTAGTGGAACTAGCTATTGGAGAGATTATTATGTTAATGAGGAGTATCTTCCCAAGAAGTACAGAAATTCATAATGGACAATGGAACAAGACAGCTGCAAACGCTAGAGAAGTTAGGGGGAAAAATTTAGGTATTATTGGTTATGGTAATATTGGGAAGCAATTATCTGTATTGGCAGAGGCTATGGGAATGCATGTTTACTTTTACGATGTAAATGATCAGCTGTCTATAGGTAACGCTACAAAATGTGATCATTTAAATGAACTTTTAGAACTTTCAGATGTAGTAAGCTTACATATAGATGACAATAAGGCAAATAAAGATTTCTTTAATAAAGACGCTTTTGATGCTATGAAGCCAGGAGCCTTACTAGTGAATCTTTCACGAGGGTTTGTAGTAAATATTGAAGCCTTGGTGGGTGCATTAAAATCAGGCCATTTGGGTGGAGCTGCAGTAGATGTTTATCCAGAGGAGCCCATAAGTAATGGGGCATTTGTGACCGCGCTTCAAGGAATGGAAAACGTCATTTTGACTCCTCATATCGGGGGAAGTACGGAAGAAGCACAAAGAGATATTGCCAACTTTGTGCCCAATAAGATTATGGAATATATAAATTCTGGAAATACGGTAGATGCTGTGAATTTTCCTAATATTAGATTACCAAAACAACAAAATGCCCACAGGTTTTTACATATTCATAAAAACGTCCCAGGAATAATGGCTAAAATAAATGAAGTGTTGGCATCTTTTGATATGAATATTAGTGGCCAGTTTCTCTCCACTGATGCTCAGGTCGGTTATGTGATTTCAGATTTGGATAAAGACTATAATAAAGAAGTTATTAACGCACTTAAGGAAATACCTAATACCATTAAATTTAGGGTGTTGTACTAGAAGCGTATTGATTTTAAAGGGTATTGTAATAAAAGGTTATTATACTTAAGTGTTATCTTTAATGGTGCAAAATTATTTCACCTATGGTGGTAGGGTTCATTTTTTAAAATACTAAACCCTCTATACAATTGTTCTACCATGAATAGACGTATCATCTGATGCGAAAACGTCATTTTAGAAAGGCTTATTTTTCCATTGGCTCTTTGGTATACTTCTTCACTGAACCCATAAGGCCCACCAATTACAAAGACCAATTGTTTTTGACCACTTAGCATTTGTTTTTGAAGGTAATTTGAAAATGCTATTGAGTCATAACTTTTTCCATTTTCATCTAAAAGTATAAAGATATCTGAAGGGATTGTTTGCTTTAAAATAAGAGCGCCCTCTTTTATCTTTTGTTGAGGTTCACTTAGATTTTTGCTATTTCTTATATCTGGAATGATGTTTATGTCAAAACTGACATAGTGCTTGAGTCTTGAAACATAAACATCTATAAGGTGTTGAAGTTCTTTTTGGTCTGTCTTACCTACAGCAATTAGTTTAATAGTCATTTTAATCAGATATACCCACAAAGGTATTTGTTTTTATTAATTTAGCCCAAAGACTATTTGTTTACCATGTCAAAGGAGATTGAAATAAAAATTCAAAAAATACCCCTACTTAGAACCCTGTTGTCTTTACTTAAAAAAGTTCAGCTGCCTGGTTTTGAGGGTTTATCTGCATATGACCTCATTGAAATGTATTTATTGGGTATTATTCGGGGAGCACTTTCTACCAGAGCAAGTGCCATTTCTTTCTCACTTTTTACCGCACTATTTCCGTTACTAATTTTCATATTAACCTTAGTGCCTTATATTATTCCGTACATTCAAATAGGTGACCAAGCATTCGACGAGCAATTGTTTTTGTTTATGGAATCTTTTTTGCCTACTGCAACAGGAGATTATTTTTCTGAGATTTTTAATCAAATTAAGCAGCAAAAGCAGTCTGGTCTTTTGTCTTCCTCGTTTTTAGTGTCTATTTTCTTAATGGCCAATGGAGTTAACGCGATTTTTGGCGGGTTTGAAAACTCATATCACACAAAACTCAATAGAAACTTTTTTAAGCAATATTTATTTGCGCTGGCAGTAGGACTTTTACTGTCCTTGTTATTTATATTGGGCGCTATAGGATATGTTTATTTTGAATTTTATATTTTAGACTATATGATTGACTTTTCAAAAAGCAATCCCTACACTTCAGTAGATCAAGAATTACAATTGGTTTATTGGTTAAAAACTGTTTTTTTTGCTGGTGTTTTTTATCTAATTACGGCTGTATTATATTTCTTTGGAACGGCAGAGACTACAAAGACCAATTTTTTTTCCATCGGGGCTTTTATGACCACTGTATTGTTTTTGTTTACCTCTTATTTTTTTGGAATAT
>CAKZOR010000094.1 GCA_937136755.1 uncultured Flavobacteriaceae bacterium
GCACCAAAAAGGAATTGCCCCAGGCCAGTTTGTAGCGTGGCACAATGGTGAAGAGCTTATAGGTTCAGGAGAGATTGCCTAAGGATGCTTGTTGCTTGTTCTGCCTTGCAGAAGAGTGAAATGGCAAATCTATATTGTAAATATTTGCCCGTTTCGCTACGGTTGAAGTGAATTTTCCATTTCGCTTTAAACCTTTCTATATTTTAGCAATCAAAGCATTTGAAATTCAACGACAATGAGAAAGACATTCATATTATTCAGCATGCTAATGCTAGTAGCATTTGCAGCTCAAGCACAAAGAGGTGGTGGTCAAGGCCAAAGACAAAGACTCTCTCCTAAAGAACAAGCAACGGCACAAGCAGAGACTTTTCAAGAAGAATTGGGTTTGTCTGATGAGCAGTACGAGAAAACTTATGCTGTTCTACTGGCCTCGGCTGAAACAAGACAGGAAAAGATGCAGGAAGCTATGTCTTCTGGCAATAGAGGTGGTATAAGAGAGGCTTTTGAGGAAATGCAAAAAGACACTGATGCTAAGCTTAAAAAGATATTCTCAGAAACCCAGTGGACCAAATACGAAGAGTGGAAGGAAAACAGGGCTCAAAGAGGACGTAGAGGTGGAGGCCAAAGAGCTGATGACCGAGGAGATAGAGGTGCCGACCGAAGAGATGGTAACCGAAGAGGTTTTTAAAGAATATACTTAGTATGTTTTGGTTGTAGGCGTGAAGAGTTAACTCTCCACGCCTCTTTTTTTATTCGTATCTCAAGGACTTTACCGGATTTTCACTTGCCGCCTTAATAGACTGTGCAATGATCGTAAGCAAAGCCAAGGCAATGATGACTATAGCAGGAACCAAAAAGATAAGCAGCCCCAAGTCAATGCGGTTGGCATAGCTACTCAACCATTCACTCATTCCGAAATAAGCAATGGGTGAAGCTAAAAGAATAGAGATGAAGATCAGTTTAAGGAAATTGGTTGAGAGTAGGCCAATAATTGAAGCTACACTTGCTCCCAATACCTTTCTAATGCCTATCTCTTTAGTGCGTTCTTTAACCACAATAAGCATAATATTACTCACCCCTACTACCCCAGCAATAATAGTACATATACCTACAAACCAAAAAAAGAAAGCGATATTGTCTGTGAGCGTAAAAAATCTTTTGGCCTCTTCTAAAGGATTCCAAATTTGAATAGCCCTTGTATCTGAGGGAGCAACGGTGTGTTTTGCTTTCAAATGCCTGGTCATCTTTTCTTTAAAGGTTAATGATTGTGCTACTGCTGCGTCAAAATTATCAAGAACCGGTAAGGTAAAAGAGAGGTTTTGCAAATGATCCGTCCCCTCAAAGACTACTTGAGCAGTACTCATGGGAATGAACATTCTATTTTCTTCCTGCTCTCCTGAGGGATCAGAATAAACACCTACAATTTTAAAAGGTATACCTGAAAGTTGAATCATTTCTCCAATGACCTTTGCTTTATCATCAAAAACTTCCGCTTTAATATTTTGACCAATAACAACCACTTTAGCCTTTTGATCTATATCTTTTGAGTGAATAAAGCGACCCTGAACCATAGATTCATTTTCTATAAATTGCATGGATGGATACGTTCCTGCTAATTCATAAGCCAACACTTCATTCTTGTAGACTGCATTGACCCCACGAATGAAAAGAAAAGCAGCCATATACTCAATATCCTCTGAAAACAACTGGCTTACCTGATCAAAGTCCTCGTTTCGAAGCTGTACATAACGACCAGGATTTAGGCCTTTATAAGCCACAGTAGTCTCTCCTGGCCATACCCAAACACTTGTAGCTGCATCTTCCTCGAATTCATGGGCAATTCCATTACGCATACCCTGACCAAAGCCCAATAAAATAACGAGTATAAAAATGCCAGAGGCCACAGAGATCCCTGTCAAAAAAGTTCGAAGTTTATTTTTAGAGATGGCTTCAAATATTTCTTGCCACCTTTCAAGGTCAAACATAACAAATTAGTGTTGTTATAAAGACGGGTAAAAACAAAAAACGTTACAAATAAAACCAAAAAAAATGTTCCTAAGCATCTATGAACAAATGAGAGACAATGTAAAAGAATGAAGTTAAAATATAAGGCAGCACCATTAAAGAGCCAAGTCATATTTATTCATTGGCAAAAAGAAAAAATATTACGCTGCTGGTGTCCTCATTTTCCGATATATCACTATACCAATACCTGCAATCAAAACATAGGGAATAGCCATAAGATAAACAATCCCATCATTAATTCCCTCTGCCACATCTTTATTCCCTTCGGACTCCAAAACAGCTCTACACATAGCACACTGGGCTAATGCTTCTTGAGGAACGATCAAAAAAGTTCCAAAGATTAAAGCAAATATTAATGGGCGAACCGCAAAAGAATTTTTCATTATTTAAGTATTATGAAACGTAATAGGGTGCTATCATTAAATATACAACCACTCCAGTAACGGCAACATATAACCAAATTGGAAAAGTGATTTTAGCGAGTCTTTTATGTGCTTCAAATTGCTTCAAATAAGCTTTAGCATAAGTTTTCAACACCAATGGGATAATGGCAATTGAAAGCACTATATGGGTGATGAGAATGAAAAAGTAAAGCACTCTCATAACACCTTCTCCCCCATAAGGCGTAGAATCAGAAGTCATGTGATAAGCGACATACATCACTAAAAATAGCAATGAAAACACAATAGCAGTAGTCATTAAATTTTGATGGCGCTTTCTCTGGCCGTTCTTTATAGCCAAAACAGCCAAAACCAAAACTACAGCTGTAAGACCATTAATGGTAGCGTATATAGGCGGCAACATAGAAAGCGGAGCTACTCCAGGAATCTTAATACCAAATAAAATAGCCACTACAACTGGTATAGCAATTGAAACTACAGTGATTAGGCTATTAAAGCGTTTTTCTCTCTTAAGTTGATCTTCCATATTATTCCTCTAAAAGTTTTTTAATATCCGTAATTAAAGCCTCTATTTGATCGGTCTCTCCATGGTCATTCACCCCAATCTCATGGTCTATAGCGCCCCTGTAATAAATAATAGGATTTCCAAACGGGTCTACCCTTGATCTTAAAAATCCATTTTTGTCTACTAAGGCAAACATTCCCGCGTGTTCGAAACCACCCGGAGCATTTGGCATTTGCTGTGCAAAGATATTAAAACCTTTGTTAGCTAAATCATAAACCTCCTCTAATGGACCGCTCATTAAATGCCAATCCATGTTAACTACCCCGTAACGTTCTGCGTATTTTTTTAATACGGATGGGGTATCGTTAAAAGGATCTATACTAAACGAAGCAATTCCAAAATTATCACGATCCAGTAATTGGTCTTGAACATAAATAAGGTTCTTATTCATAATAGGGCAAATAGTCGGGCAGGAAGCAAAGAAAAACTCCACCACAAAAACCTTATTCTTATAATCTACATCAGAAACAAGAATACTATCCTGATTATAAAAACTAAAAGGAGGTACTTTCCTTTTTTCACCGTTGAGCGTAATAAAGGCTAAATCTCCACTGTTGTTCGGAATACTTAAACGCTCTGAAGTTACTACAGCACCAGAGGAAAAACGGTCTACTATAGATGGAATAACGAGTATTCCAAAAATTAAAACAACAAATGAAACCCAAACATAAGTGTATTTTTTAGCTGCCATTATTATAAGTCTTTGTATTGATTGTTCTTTTTAAGTGCCATTCTGTATTCCGCCAAAAGAATTTTTACGTCGTCTATCATTGTTTTGGTCAAAAGAGACACCTCTGTAGCATTATATCCATAGAGCGCCTTGTCCTGCTCATTGGCCTTTCTACCCCTTAACTGTAGGGCTTTATCTATAATGTATACTTGGTCTGTTCCAAAAGTAGCATCTAGACGTTCTGGCACTTGCAAACTTTTAAAATGGATCTGAATTTGTTCCGGGGTCAAGAAAATAAAACGCCAAGCTTTCACATCACCAATAGCAGAGAGTTCTTGCATTACCTTGGCTAATTGATCCTCTGCTCCCTTCGGAAGTACCATGAGCATTTGAAAATCTTTAAATTCAGAAAAACGCTTGTAAATCTTTTGGTTGAGGTTAAACATATTTACCTGCCTTTGACTTAGATCAGACCCTAAATATCCTACAATTGAAATTTTATTTGCCAAAACAACAGCCGATTCATTTTTAGGTAGCTCCTCCACCGCTTCAGTCATAATGGGTAACCTGCCAAAATTATTTACTCCAGAGGCAAAAAAAAGGTACGCCACTAAAGGCAGTACAAA
Source organism: uncultured Flavobacteriaceae bacterium (assembly GCA_937136755.1). Classification (GTDB taxonomy): domain Bacteria; phylum Bacteroidota; class Bacteroidia; order Flavobacteriales; family Flavobacteriaceae; genus MAG-120531. The sequence continues at coordinate 4,288 of CAKZOR010000094.1, forward strand.
TAACACCCCTAGAACAAATGTCTTTTTAACTTGAGTGGACTTCATCATAAGATCTTTTTTTTGATTTTAACGCTTTGTAAAAATAAAAAAAGGCGGATTAAAAAACCGCCTTCTATTGATACTATTTAGCCTAGATTAAAATTCCCATTTAACAAAACCAGACTTATAAATGTCGTAAATATAATTTCCCTCAACTAGTAGGATAGAAGAAAGGTATACGATAAGAAAAACCCCTGTCCAAACTACTGCCCTTCTAAGGCCTGCTTTTTCATCTCTAAGGTGCATAAAATCCCAAGCAATGTAGTAGGCTTTTACTATCGTTAAGATAATAAAAATCCAGTTGAGCAATTTCATTGCTAAAAAACTATTTTGAGTTAAAACCTCTGGTTTTATAATACCCAAAGCAACTTCTATAGCCGTAATTATTGATAAAAACAATAATACACCCCAGATCTTCTGAGTATTTGATTTAAAGGTTACAAGTCCTCTAAAAATTGATAATTTATGTTCGTGTCCCATGATAGTGAATTATGCTTAAATTAAACGAGGTAAAAGAAAGTAAATACAAATACCCAAACTAAATCTACAAAGTGCCAGTACAAACCAACTTTTTCAACCATTTCATAATGACCTCTTTTCTCGTATGTTCCTAATAGAACATTAAAGAAAATAATTAGGTTAATTAAGACTCCCGTGAATACGTGAAAACCGTGAAAACCAGTAATGAAGAAAAAGAAATCTGCAAACAACCTGCTTCCATATTCGTTCTGAATTAAATTTGCGCCTTCTACCACTTGTGTTGCAGCGGTTAATTTGGCTAATGTATCTGCTCTGTTAAGCAATGTTTTTTCACCCTCAGCATTAATTTTCTCAGTTCTAATTAACACATTTTCATGTGCCTCTACCCCAGTAACAACTTCTTCCAAACTAAAACTTGGAAGCGCTTTCTCTGAGCTAAACCAAATACCATTTTTAGATTCGTGCTGTGTTCTATGAGAAGGCAAAGTAGCTGCAAAATCTCTTAGGGCCAAACGCTCTCCTGTATTGGCGTCTACAAACTGAAGAATTCTTCCTCCTTTAGTCTCTAACGCTCCAAAATCTCCTTTGATAAAAGTAGCCCATTCCCAAGCTTGTGAGCCCACAAATATAATTCCGCCTATAACCGTCAAGAACATATACCAGGTCACAGCAGTTTTTTTCATTTTATGTCCCGCATCTACAGCCAATACCATTGTCACAGAAGACATAATCAGGATAAAGGTCATGAAAGCTACATAGTACATAGGGTAGTTTCCGTGAAAAAATGGAACGTGGGTAAACACTTCATCTGCAATTGGCCAAGACTCCATAAACTTAAACCTAGAAAATCCGTAAGCAACTAAAAATCCAGAAAAAGTAAGGGCGTCTGACAGGATAAAAAACCACATCATCATCTTACCATAGCTGGCATCTAATGGCTTATTTCCACCTCCCCAAACGGGTGCACTCTGTGCGTTTGTAACCGTAGTATCCATAAAATAGTATTCGTATTAAATAAATTTTGTCAAATTTACATCATTATTGATCGAAAGACAATTATTTGGTTTTAAAAAAAATCAGTTTTTTTAAGGGCTTTATCAAAATAAAACAGCTCCTAAAGACTTATTCTAAAAGGCTTTAAGCAAAAAAATAAAAAAACACCACTAAATAAACCCACAAAATATCTAAAAAGTGCCAAAAGGTCTCTCCCAAGCTCATCCCTAAATAATCTTGAGGACTGTATTTACCCCTTAATTGATTTACAATCACCACTACCAAGCTAATTAAACCTGCCACTAAGTGGAGAATATGCACAAAAGCGATTAAAAAGATATAGGAGAGCGTTACATTGCTGGTAGGACCAGTGAAATAATACCCCATGGCAATCATATCTGAAAAACCTGCAAACTGAAGTCCAATAAATGCTATTCCCAAACCAAGGGTCACTAACAACAAAGCAGAAGCTTGTCTAGAACGTCCTAAAATCAGAGATCTTTTTGCAAAACCATAGGTAAAACTACTGATGATTAACAATACGGTGCTGTAGAAAAATGGAGCTGGCAACACAAAATCTTGCAACCAATCTTCCCTTGAACTACTCACTATAAAAGCAGAGGTCCAACCGGCGAAACCCATCACTAAACTAATTATTCCAAACCAGAGCATCATTTTTTTTGCCCTCGCACTTTTACTTTCTACTGTCCCTTTTGTAAGATCCATTGTAACTAATTTTATTGTAAAAACTTATCTACCACATACACAATTTGCAGCAAACTGATATAAATCACACTTGCCAACATAAGTGCTTTAGCTTCTTTTTGCCCGCCTTTGTCATACAACCTCAATGCGTAAAGCAACATAACTACACCCATTAATCCAACAATAATAGCTGCAGGAATAGACAGTAGCAATTGCCCTGTAATGCCTAAAACTGGAAATACTGAAACAACCAACATCCAAAAAGTGTATAGAATAATTTGTAGGGCAGTTTTCTTATCCTTCTTGCCTGTTGGAAGCATTTTAAACCCTCCTTTTTGGTAGTCCTCATCTAACATCCAAGCTAGGGCCCAAAAATGAGGAAATTGCCAGAAAAACTGTATCATAAAAAGGGTCCCTGGTTCAATACCAAAACTATTTGTTTCTGACACCCAACCCAACATAAAAGGAATAGCTCCTGGAATGGCTCCTACAAAGACAGACAAAGGTGTAATTGTTTTTAAAGGGGTATAAATACTGGTGTATAAAAATATAGATATAGCGCCAAACATGGCGGTTTTTGGACTCAACACATAGAGAGAGACCAAGCCTAGCACTGTGAGTATGGAGGCTATTAAGAGCGCTGTTTGAGCGCTGATTCTTTTGGTGGGCAACGGCCTATTCGCAGTGCGGTTCATCAGTGCGTCTAAATCTTTCTCAATCACCTGATTAAAAGCATTTGAAGCACCTACCATGGCGTAACCACCCATAGACAGTAACAGAATATGCGAGAAAGAAACAGTTTCTGCCGCTAGCAAATAACCTGCTACTGCGGAGAAAACCACACTAATGGCCAAACGCATCTTAGTAATCTCTTTGAAAACCACTAAAACCCCTTGTTTGGGTATGGATTTATCAGGGCTTTCTAACACAACTTCTCGAGCAGACATAACTATAGGGCAATAAGGGTGCAAAGATACATTGCAAGGGGTGCATTTGCAATTATTATAACGCATTTATAACACCCAAATTCAAAAGGAAGATCGGATCAAAAAAAAACCGCGCCTTTAGGCGCGGTTTTTATATAGATTAACTCTCTACAGAGATTACTGTAATTTAAAAGTAATTGGAATGCTAAAAGGTACCCTTACTGGTCTTCCCCTTTGTTTTCCTGGGATCATTTTAGGTAGCTTCTCAATAATTCTAAGGGCTTCTGCTTCCAAATTCTTGTCTGGACCACGGTATCTGATGTTTCCAATAGAACCATCTTTTTGGATTGTAAACATCACATTTACCCTACCTTGAACACCCATTTCTTGAGCAATTTCAGGATAACGGAAATTTCTTCTAATATGCTTTTGCATCATTTGGTTAAAACAAGCCCTAACAGCGGCAGGACCTTTGCTTTTTTCAGACTCACAACCTGGAAAAATAGGCACGTCTTCAATCACAGCAAAAGGAATAGATAAATCTTCATCGAAATCTTCCTCTACAACGTCTTCTATCTCTATCACCTCTTCTTGAGAAGTTTCAGTAGACTCAATTACGGTCTCTTCAATTTCCTCCTCATCTTCTACTACCTCAATAATTTCTGGTGCAGCTGGTGGTGGTGGAGGTGGTGGTGTTTTTATTTGTTCCGTCATTGGAACCTCCTCATCTAACTGATCTTCTACATTTAATGTGAAGTCAAAGCTATTGTCTTCATCGTACGTTTTCCACTCCAAAGCACGCCAAGTAATAAACATTGTTAAACACAGTCCTATCACAAAGTACAAGCCAATGTTTTTGGTTAAATCTGCTTTGGGATTCTTTTTTGGTTCCATATTATTCGGTTTAGTGATCGCTAATTTAAAACTTTATTTATAAAAATAACAACTAATTTATTTGATTTTCTTGATTGAGGCGCTTCATGAACTCAAATGAGAGCAGTACAGCAATTAAAACACCTAAGGCGTTGGCCAATCCGTCCTGCCATTCTCCGTATCTTCCAGGGACTAAACTCGCTTGAATAACTTCAATTATTATGCCATAAAAAACATGAAAAAGAGCACTACCCCAAACAATCTTGTGAAATCTAGCCTTTTTCTCAAAAAACAAAGCCAAGAAAAACAGCCCTTGCAAGAACGCGTAAAAACCTATGTGCGCTAGCTTGTCAAGGTATGGAATAGAGGGTATAGATGTTGCTGCTACAGGCGTAAGACTCAGATAAGTCAAAAGGGCTAAAAAACAAAAATACCCCAGCCATCGCAAGGTTCTTTTAGGCACCTATCAAAGCTTTGTAATCTGCGTCTGAAAGCAAACTGTCAATTTCAGAAGCATCTGAAATTTTTAATTTAATCATCCATCCAGCTTCGTAAGGATTTGTATTTACATCTTCAGGAGTATCTTCTAATCCTTCATTGAATTCAATCACCTCGCCAGAAAGCGGAAGAAATAAATCAGATACTGTTTTAACGGCTTCTACCGTACCAAAAACAGCATCCTTCTCCAGACTTTCATCTAAAGTATCTACCTCAACATATACAATGTCTCCCAATTCTGACTGGGCAAAATCTGTGATTCCAACGGTCGCTATATCTCCGTCTATTTTAACCCACTCGTGGTCTTTAGTATACTTTAATTCTGCTGGTATATTCATCTTAAAACGATTAGTTATTTCGCAAATGTAACCCAATTTAGAGCACCATACAAGACCCTAAAAGAAGTTTTTATCAATTTCCAAAATTGTACCTTAAACTAATGCCTGTATTGATTAGACTCTGAGGAAAAGCAGTAGAAACTGCATATTTTGAGAAGGTAAAATCGTAAAAGAAAAGTGCGTTTAAATTCTGACTTAAAGCGTATTCTGCCCTGAGCTTGGCCGACAAGAAATACTGACCGGCACTCACCTGAGTATTGTCTAATTCTAAGTTGCGAATCAGGGTATAATTGTCTCTAAGACTCAAATCTGCTTTAATATTTAAATCGCTCTTTAAGCGTTGTTTAGATCCCCCAATATTGGTCACAAACTGCACATCTTTAATTCTGTATCCCAGACCTAAAGTAAATTCTTTTCCTTGAATTTCTGTAAGTAGATTATTGTCAAAACTCATGGAAAGTGCCCGATCCATTTTCATTTCAAAGAGCATACTTAAATTATTTTTACTCTCAAAATCAATCCGCACTAATGGATTAAACTCGTCATTCAGCACCAAATTGTTAAAAATATAATCAGGCCTTACATCTGAGGTTTCTGGATTAAACCTGCTGTTCTCTTTTTCTAAATTGGTCGCATAGGAGTTTACACTGTAAGCCGCCCTGTACCCATGGCTAATCGTAAATCTGGTGAAATGGTCTTTAAACCAATCCAAACGCATGAGTCCCGTATATTTCATATTCCAATTGGGAATAGGGGTTTTGTCAAAAGCAGAAAGACCCACTTTCTCTGGAGACACCCCTGTATAAGCCGCAATAAATGAGGCCAACAACACCTGTTGACTGGTTTTACCATAAGATTGTGGGAAACCATTGGCATCTAACTCTGCTGGCAATTCAGGGCGCGCAGCAGAAAGCCTATTGGCAATAGGCAATCTATTGGCCTTAAAAGATTCAAAGTTCTCAGAAAATTCTTGCGTGCCAGAGGAAAAGAAGGTCTTTATCATCATGGTAGACATGCTAAAATTACCCTGGGTATTTCCCAGCAATGACTCATAATTAAACGTAATCGCGTCTGATTGATCAATCCTAAAGGTTTCCCTTAAGTTACTCGTGTACTGCTTGTCTGCAAAAAGATCAATGGTCAGATCTGGAATAGGTTGGGCAGTAGCATTAAATTTTATTTGACTGTTATGGGTACTTAAAAACGGCTCATTGAAATTTTCAAAAGTAGTGAGCCACCCCCTCCTCGCAGCATTAAAGCGTACGTCTGATTGGCTGCCAAAAACAAAACCCATACTAGGTCTATTGGTGCCCAAGAAACCTATTCGTTGGGTAAACCCAGGTAAAAACTTACCGTTGTTTTCTGAATAATTAAAGGTCACTCTTTTGACCATAGTAGCCAGATTGAGGAGAAAATTTGAGGCATCGGCCGGAGGCCTAGAAGTTGTATTGGTGTCAAAAGGATTCTGAGATCGATTAGTATTAGACGCTTTTTTTCGCCTGTTTAATCTTAAAAACTGATACAATCTTTGCATGCCTAAACCTGCAGTTAAATTGTGAGTATTGGCATTTTGAACCGTATTCATTTCCTCACCCGCTACTTGCCTTAAAGCCTCTCCACCGCGCTGCCACTCAAAATTGGCCGTGTAAGAATACTGGGCGTTAATAAAGTTTAAAAAAGGAAACTTAGCGAACGGCATTTCGTAATTTAATTGTAATTCCTGAACAAATCTATTGGACTCTCCGTAGTCAAAAAAGCCATCCCATATGGCGTGATCTTCATTAATACCACTTTGCTCATTGTCCAATTCATTAAAATAATTACGGACAATATTGTTAGAAGCAGCCGTTAAATTAAGCCGCAGTGATTTGGTCACATTTTGATTAATGGCATACTGCCAATTGAACAAATAATTGCGCTGTTGCAAGAAAGGCAGCGCCAAAAGATCCTCTCCGCCGGTTCGGACCTCTCTGAATTGCTGCTGGCTAAAAGAGCGGTCAATCGTTGCGTTCACCGAAAAACTGTTGGGCAAAAGATTCAAGTTTATGTCCTTTAACCACTTCCAATACCTACTGGTGAGAATGGAGTCTTTTTTAGCGAGCGGCGCCAATATCAAAGGCTTAAAATTATGGCGGTAAACAAAGCCTGTTTTAAGCTGCTGGTCTTCTAGTTTTTGTATTTCAAAATCCCTGTGTTCCGTGTGGTTGTAGGCAT
>CAKZOR010000095.1 GCA_937136755.1 uncultured Flavobacteriaceae bacterium
TGTTCTCTACATTTCGTTTGACCATGGCTTCTAAACCAGGCTCATAAATCGGGATAATACCCTCTTTTAAGCGCTCAATTTTTTGCTCATCTACATCTATACAATGCACTTTGTTGCCCATTTCTGCAAAACAAGTTCCACTGACTAATCCAACGTATCCGGTTCCTATAACTGTTAAGTTCATTTTTTATTTGGGTGTTATTGGGGCAAATGTAACACTTTGAAAAAGTACTGCCCTTATGCTATTTTATAATATTCTTTATACCAATTTACAAACTGTCTAATACCCTCTTTTACAGGGGTGTTGGGTTGGTAATGATACTCTTTTTCTAAACCACTGACGTCTGCCCATGTTTTGGCTACATCTCCAGCTTGCATGGGCTGGAGGTTTTTTATGGCCTTTTTGCCCAAAGCTTCTTCTATGGCTTCAATAAATTCTGTGAGTGCCACTGGACTGCTATTGCCAATGTTGTACAATTTATAGAAGGCATTTGTATTTGCTCTATCGCTAGTGTCTTCGTTTATGATGTTAGTCACTCCCTTACAAATATCATCTATATAAGTAAAGTCCCTTGACATATTTCCATGGTTAAACACCTCTATAGCACGATCTTCAAGGATAGCTTTGGTAAACAAAAACAAGGCCATATCTGGTCTTCCCCATGGACCGTATACTGTAAAAAAGCGAAGGCCTGTAGTACAAAATCCATACAAATGGCTGTAGGTATGGGCCATGAGTTCATTACTTTTTTTTGAGGCGGCGTAAAGGCTAATAGGTCTGTCTACTTTCTGATCGGTACTAAAAGGAATGTCTTCATTTAGACCATATACGGAGGAAGAACTGGCATAAACCAAATGTTTAACACTGTGGTGTCTGCACGCTTCTAGGATATTTAAATAGCCTACAATATTGCTGTCTATATAGGTTTCAGGGTTTTCAATGCTGTATCTCACACCCGCCTGAGCTGCTAAATTGCAAACCACATCAAAAGAGTGGTGGGCAAACAAACTCGGAAGATTTTCTCGGTCTTCAATGTTCAGTTTTATAAAACTAAATTTTTGATTTTTATGAGCCTGTATGGTTTCGTTGTATGGCAATTCTGATGCATTTGGAATGCCTAATACTTCTAGCCTTGCGTATTTTAAACCCAGCTCATAGTAGTCATTGATATTGTCCAATCCAACAACCGTGTGGCCTTCTGACAATAATTGTTGACACACATGAAAACCAATAAACCCAGCAGCTCCTGTAACTAATATATTCATCTATTGAATTTGGGTAGGGGCAATACCTACCTAATAGTCTTGCGAAATTACAAAAAATAGGTGGTAGAAGCTATACTCGCAAAGTACTAAAGAGAAGCTTTTCACTCTCCAGGATGATAAATTCTAGTTGCCTCTTTTTCCCAATGCGCCCTATTCAAAGGCATGGCTTTGGTTTGGAATTTCATATATAAGGGCAATTGATCTCCATAATGGGGGGAATTGGGTCTGTTAGAACTTCCATAAGGCACCATAGACCTTATGCTAGCTCCCTCGCTGGTAAAGCGAACCAATTGAATATAAGACTCTCCAGCGGTTACTTTTAGCCTACCATCTTTATAGGGGACTCCGTGCATGGCGGTGAGTACATCTGGCAATCCAAAACTGGGCATCTCTTGGTCTCCTCTAACCACTTTAATAAAATCTCCCAAGGCAACCTCTGTACTGCCAAAATGAGTGTTCATATAGGCCAAGGTTTCTTTAAGCACTGGCACCAAAGCGGCTTCACTAAAAGTGGCATTGGGTTGTTGGTTTACATACTTTCTCACCAAATAATAAAAGATGGCATAAGTCCCAGCCCCTTTACTGTCAGGAGCAGATTTTCTATCCCAATTTTGAATACGCCTTACTAGTGATGCAACCTCTGGATAGGCTTCGGGATCCATTGTAAACAAGGCATCTATATTCATAAAGGTGTACTGCAGTTTGCTAGGCAATTGATGGTCGTATTTAAGACTTAAAAAATCTTCATAGCTCACTTTGTCAAAACCGCTCATGAGTTCTTGAAAGCGGGCACTTCTATTGTTGTTAAAACGCTCAAAACCCATGTCTGAATTAAATTTTTCAGGGTCTAAATGGTTTTCTGGACCCGAGGAAATGAAAGGGGAGTGGTTCGTGTTATAGACATAGCCAGAGCTTGGTTGTAATTGCTGTGGCATGTCTTTTAGGGTGTAAAATTCTTTCCAAAGTGTTTTTTGGGTGTTTCCAGGTACTATTTTTTGCCAGTCATATCCTTTAGCCCTAATGGGTAACTTAGCATTAGACACATAGTAAATGGTGTCATACCTGTCTGCATAACTGATGTTAAAACCAGGAATATGTTGTGGTTCCAGGGCCTTGTAGAATTCTGTAAAATTCTCCGCTTTGTTCATATGCCACCATTGTTCTATAGCACCCATACCGAAGAGAGAACCTGTTCTGACCGCATACACCCCAGTTTTATTTTTAAGCGTAGGCCCGAACATACTGCGGTAAAATTTCTTTTTTACGCCAATACGGAGGCCTAAAAACTTTAAAAATACTTTGGCTTTAAATTTTTCAAGGGGGTAAGATACGGCATCGATCATGTAATGGTCTTTATGGTTAGGATCCATTTCCAATTCAAAAATATCTGCTTTGTCTGGTTTGTTCACCGTATGGGACCAGCCTAAATAATTATTTGAACCTATTAGAATGACTGGAGCACCAGGAAATAGAGCCCCTACAATATTAGTACCCTCCTCAGAGTTTAAATGGGCCTCGTACCAACCAGTTGGCCCCTCAAGGGGCTGATGCGGATTAATAGCCAAGTACACGCTTCCGTCTTGGGTCTTCTTAGAATTAAAGGCAAAGGTGTTGGAACCTGTAACGGACTCTTTTGGTCTTAAATCTATTGTTTTATTACTCGCTATAGCTGCCACCAATTTATCTGCGTCAGACATGACAAATAGCTGCAAATAGGTATAGGTCATTAATTTTTTGGGCGTAAAAGGCAGTAAAGATTTTACCAACACTTCCTTAGGATGTGCTTTCGCATAGGCATTGAGTCCGTCACAAAAACCTTCCAAAACCTTTTTGAAATCATCAGATACCTCAGTGTCATAATTGGCTTCTACATAAACAGCGCTTTGGATGAGTTGGGTTACAAAATCTGCTGAGGCTCCTTTTAATCCTAAATGCTTGCTCAATAAGGCATTTCCTGCTAAATAACCCATTTGCATGGTTTCAAAGTCGTCTTCTGCATTGGCCCAGGCCAACCCATAGGCGGCGCCGGCATCTGTTTTAGCATAGATATGTGGTACCCCAAAGGCATCTCTAATAATCTCTACATTTTTGGGGTTTACTTGTGATTGCAGTGAAGCAGTAATACTTAATAAAAGTAGTAAGCTGAGTTTTTTCAATAGCATTTTAAAAAAATTTATTTCTAAAAGTAACCAAAAAGTTGCTTTGCTGTACCTTTATAAAAAAATAGCATGGCCAATAACGTATTAGGAACTCCTTTAGAAACTTGTAGCATGAACCCAATGACCGGAGCTTTCAGAGATGGTTGTTGTAATACAGATATGAGAGATATTGGTACCCATACGGTTTGCGCTATTATGACGGATGATTTTTTGTCCTACACCAAATCAGTGGGGAATGACCTCCAAACACCCAGGCCAGAATATCAGTTTCCTGGTTTAAAAGCTGGAGATCAGTGGTGTTTGTGTGTGTCTAGATGGAAACAGGCTTATCAGGCAGGAATGGCTCCCATGGTAGTCTTAGAGGCCTCTCACGAAAAGTGTTTAGAATACGTGTCTTTTGAATGGCTTTTGGAGTATAAGGTGTAATAGCCCAAAATTGATTTATTTTCGTTAAATTGACATAACAAAATGTTATAAAGAGGGTTATTTAATTTCTAAATTCAGTACCTATGATTAAGATTTTAAAATCTCATTACACCTAGCAAATAGTACTTTACTTTCCAATACAGAAGTTAGCAAAGATGTTTCCAAGAAGTTCGTCTGAACTAATTTCTCCAGTAATTTCACCAAAGTGATACAGTGATTGGCGAATGTCAATGGCCATAAGGTCAGAGGAGAGGCCTGCGACTAATCCGTCTTGCACCTTGCCAATTTCTTCTTGGGCCCTTAAAAGGGCGTCATAGTGTCTGGAATTACTTACAATGGTGTCGTTATTGTGAAGTGCTCCGGTATGTACTACGTTTAGGAAAGCTTCTTTTAGGGATTCAATGCCTTCTTTTTCCTTGGCAGAAAGCGGGGAGAGGTCTGTGATGGTCTCTTTTATCTTTGCTGCTGCGTCTGCTGAAATAAGGTCTGCTTTGTTTCCTAAGACCAGCAATGGTTTTTTGGGATAGGTTTCTTTGAGCTTTTGAAGGGCTGCGGCATCGGCCGTGAGAACGGCTAAATCTTCATGACACTTTTTAAGATCTACCATATAAACTACTAATTGCGCCTGTTCAATTTTTTCAAATGTCTTGGCAATTCCGAGTTGTTCAATCTGGTCTTTAGTATCCCTAATTCCAGCGGTATCTATGAATCTAAATCCAATGCCTCCAATAGAAATTTCATCTTCTATAGTGTCCCTTGTAGTTCCCGCAATATCCGATACTATGGCGCGTTCTTCATTTAATAGTGCATTGAGAAGGGTAGATTTACCTGCATTTGGAGCGCCTACAATCGCTACTGGAATCCCATTTTTAATGACATTGCCAAGGGCAAAGGAGTCTATGAGTTGTCTGAGGACTTTAGCGATTTTTTCTAAGAGCGCTTTAAACGCTTCACGGTCTGCAAAGGCTACGTCTTCTTCTGCAAAATCTAACTCAAGCTCAATGAGCGAGGCAAAATTTAATAATTCTTGTCTGAGGGCTTTTATTTCTGAGCTAAACCCACCTCGCATTTGCTGCATGGCAATTTGGTGGGCGGCAGCGTTGTCTGAGGCGATTAGATCTGCCACGGCTTCTGCTTGGCTCAGGTCTAATTTGCCATTTAAAAAGGCCCTTAGGGTAAATTCGCCACCTTCTGCCATTTTACAGCCTTTTCTAAGGAAGAGTTGTAAAATCTCTTGTTGTATGTAGGAGGAACCATGGCAATTTATTTCCACCACATTTTCTCCTGTGTATGAATTGGGTCCCTTAAATAGGGAGACCAGCACTTGATCAATAATTTTGGCGCCATCTGATATGTGGCCCAAATGAATACTGTGACTTGTTTGTTTTAGGAGGTCTTTATCTCTGACAGATTTGAATTGTGCAGCCACAAGTGACCATGCGTCTGGTCCTGAGATTCTTATAATAGAAACAGCACCAGCACCAGCAGGTGTTGCTATGGCAATAATATTTTTTTCTTGTGACATGGGGCAAAATTAGCTAAAAAAATGGGAGTTGGCTTAGATTAGTTTAAACCCTTTTATACGTTCATTTTTTGTATTTTTAAAATATAACCAATTTATACACTATGCTAAGAGAAGACAAAAACTTGTTAATGGTCACTCATTTGAGTCAATTATTAGATTTAGTGACCGGTTTTGGAGGCTTTATAGTGCCTTTGATTTTATGGCTGACCCAAAAAGAGCAAGTCTTGGGAATGGACGAGCACGGGAAGGCTATCATTAATTTTCAAATATCGCTTTTTCTTTTAGCGCTTATATGTATTCCAGCTATTTTTTTACTTGGTCTAGGAATTTTAGGTTTAATAGGTATTAGTATTTTAGGACTCGTTTATCCTATTCTCAATGCGATTAGAGTGAGTAATGGTGAACCTATTTCTTATCCGCTCTTTAAATTTCTGAAGTAAAACAAAACGGCCGCTATTAAAGCGGCCATTTTTTTTCAAACAAGGAACTATTTAGGCTTAGTTATTAAGCATGACTGGCATGACCAGCATGGTAACGTGTTCTCCAGGGTCTAAACCGTCAGAAGGGGTTAAAATCCCAGCTCTATTGGGTAAACTCATAGAGAGTGTAATTTCATCAGAATTTAAATTATTCAACATTTCAGTTAAAAACCTTGAGTTGAATCCTATTTGAAGGTCGTCTCCTTGGTAACTACAGCTCAAACGCTCTTCTGCTTTATTCTCATCAATAACTTTATTCTTGATCTCTGCTTTATCTGGAGTATCGCCAGCTT
>CAKZOR010000096.1 GCA_937136755.1 uncultured Flavobacteriaceae bacterium
CCAGGTCTTTCCGCCGTCTGTGGTGCGAATAATAGAAAGACACCCTCCTACTGCGTCGCCTACAGCAATGCCTTTTTGCGCGTCAAAAAAAGTCATTGCGTCATAGAAAACGCCTGGTTCATTTTCAGTGTACACCAATTCCATCTGTCCTTGATCTCCTGTCTTGTACAACATAGCAGGGTTTTCTACAGAGAGCATAAAAAAGTCTTCTGGGGTATGGGCCACTGATCTAAATTCTAAATTGCTTTCTAAAGTCCCTTTTAAACGATTCTGTTTCACTTTTAAATCAGGCAAAGAAAGCATCCCAAAAGTTCCTTTATTTGCTGCAAAAACTACATTCCCTTGCATGAGCTCAATGGCTCTGATAGATAGAGAGTCCATAGGGATTTTTTGAATTTTCACCCCCTTGAATGGCGCTGGAGAAGGGGTTTCATGAGCACATGAAATACAAAATAAAAAGCCCAAAAGGAATAGAATACGTTTCATGAAAAATATTTTAATCAAATATATTAATTAAAAAGTGTCAAATAAGGTAAACTAAGCATAAAGCAATACCTTTGCCAGCAAATTAGACAACGTCCATTTATTTCTCATGACGCGCACTTATTGGCGCATCTAGTTAATGATTTTCATAAGAAGTTGGATTTAAAATAAGAATACCCATGAAACTACACAGAAATTTGGTTTTTGCCGTTGTAGATGCTTTAGGCTTTATTTTCAATGAAGGAGAATACGCAGACAAGGTAGTAGAGAAAGTACTTAAATACGACAAAAGATGGGGTGCCAGAGATAGAGGCTTTATTGCTGAAACCACTTACGATATGGTGAGATGGAAGCGTTTGTATAGTGAAATTGCAGAAGTAAAAGCCCCTTATACAAGACCAAAGCTATTTAGGATGTTTGCGGTATGGGCGGTTTTAAAGGGAATACAGTTACCCGATTGGAAACAAATTGAACCCACTCCAGAAAGAAGAATCAAAGGAAAATTCGACGAACTTTCTAAAATTAGAAAATACCGTGAGTCTGTGCCTGATTGGTTAGACATTCTAGGAGAAAAAGCTCTAGGAGATGCTTTATGGACTAAAGAACTGGCAGCATTGAACGAGCAAGCCAGTGTTATTTTAAGAACAAACACCTTAAAAACCACTAAAGATAGGCTCAGAGATACCCTGACAGAAAATGGTATATATACCGATTCTATTAAAGGACATTTGCAAGCTTTAAAACTAGAACAAAGGGCCAATGTTTTTAAAACTGATGCTTTTAAAAATGGTTGGTTTGAAGTTCAAGACGCCTCTTCTCAATTGGTGGCAGAAGCTCTAGACGTTAAGCCTGGACAAAGGGTGGTAGATTGTTGTGCTGGAGCAGGTGGAAAAACCCTTCACTTGGCTGCACTAATGGAAAATAAGGGACAACTTATCGCTATGGATATCTATGCCAACAAGCTTAAAGAACTTCAAAGAAGGGCCAAAAGAGCTGGGGCTTTTAATATTGAACCCAGGCATATTAATAGCACCAAAGTCATTAAAAAACTTCATGGAAAAGCAGACCGGGTGCTTATAGACGCACCTTGTAGTGGTTTGGGCGTATTGAGAAGAAATCCAGATGCCAAATGGAAACTTGAAGAGCGCTTTTTAGAAAAAATAACAAGTACCCAAAGAGAGATTCTTCAAGACTATAGCAAGATGGTGAAAGATGGAGGTAAAATGGTGTATGCGACTTGTTCTATCCTACCTCAAGAAAATAGTCAACAGGTGGCGCACTTCTTAAAATCTGAGGCTGGAGCCAACTTCACACTCACTAGAGAACAAAAAGTGTATGCTTCTAAAAGTGGCTTTGACGGATTTTATATTGCCTTACTGGAGAAAAAACCGACTGTTGAAGCTTAAGTAGTTATTGTAATTTTCTGTTTAAAAATATCTACATCCTGTTAATAAAAGGGTGGGTTTTTACCACATAAAATCTTAAATTTGCGCTTTATTATCTCTAATAGCGCAATGCTCATGATTCATTTTTTTGGTCACCCCACAGCAACTATTTACGCCTTGCAAACCAATGGCGAAATTTCTACCCAAGACAGCGAAAAATTATCTTGGTTATTTGGGGGAGCACCCAAGATAAATGCGGCGTCTATAGACGCCTTTTTTATTGGACCTAGAGCAGCTATGATTACCCCATGGAGTACCAATGCCACAGAAATTACTCAAAACATGGGAGTTTCAGGTATAAAAAGAATAGAATCTTTTACCGCTTGCTCAGAAAATACGAGTGATTTTGACCCCATGCTTTCTGCAAAGTTTTCGAAATTAGATCAAGAAATCTTTAGAGTCACTACACAACCAGAAGCTGTTTTAGAAATTGAAGATATTGCCGCTTACAACACCCAAGAAGGTTTGGCACTTTCTGATGAGGAAGTGACATACTTAGAAGGAATTGCTGCCAAAATAAAAAGAAAACTAACAGACGCTGAGGTTTTTGGTTTTAGCCAAGTAAACTCCGAACACTGTAGACACAAGATATTCAACGGTGAATTTGTCATTGATGGAGTGACCAAACCCAGTTCGCTATTTAAACTCATCAAAAAAACCACCGCAACCCATCCCAATACGGTTGTGTCTGCCTATAAAGACAATGTGGCCTTTGTAAAAGGTCCTACTATCACTCAGTTTGCCCCACAAAGAGCAGACATAGCAAGTGAATATAAAGAAAAAGAGGTGTCTTCTGTGCTTTCACTCAAAGCAGAAACGCACAATTTCCCTACCACAGTAGAACCTTTCAATGGAGCTGCTACTGGATCAGGTGGTGAAATCAGAGACCGTTTGGCTGGAGGAAAAGGTTCTTTACCACTAGCAGGTACTGCGGTATATATGACCCCCTACTCAAGAATACAGGCAGAAAAAGGATTCCAACCAAG
Source organism: uncultured Flavobacteriaceae bacterium (assembly GCA_937136755.1). Taxonomy (GTDB): domain Bacteria; phylum Bacteroidota; class Bacteroidia; order Flavobacteriales; family Flavobacteriaceae; genus MAG-120531. Next base: position 2,915 of record CAKZOR010000096.1, read on the forward strand.
CATGCCAGAAAGGCCTTGGTTGTATCAAAACCCTATTGACATACTTATCAAGGCCTCTAACGGAGCCTCTGATTTTGGGAATAAATTTGGGCAACCCCTCATCAATGGTTCTGTATTAACTTTTGAACACACAGAACAAGACAGAAGATTGGGTTATGACAAAGTGATCATGCAAGCGGGTGGTATTGGCTATGGCACACAAAAAGACGCACTAAAAGACACCCCTAAAGAAGGCGACAGAATTGTTATTTTAGGGGGTGACAATTATAGAATTGGAATGGGTGGTGCAGCGGTATCTAGTGCAGACACCGGCGCCTTTGGTGCTGTTATTGAACTAAACGCTATACAGAGATCTAATCCTGAAATGCAAAAAAGAGCTGCCAATGCCATTAGAGGTTTGGTGGAATCTGAAAACAACCCCATTGTCTCTATTCATGACCATGGCGCTGGAGGACACCTCAACTGTCTTTCTGAATTGGTAGAAGATACTGGAGGACACATAGACCTAGATGCACTACCGGTAGGAGACCCTACCCTATCTGCCAAAGAAATAATAGGGAATGAATCTCAAGAACGCATGGGGCTTGTCATAGCAGAAAAAGACCTCAACCTACTCAAAGACATCGCAGAAAGAGAAAGAGCGCCTATTTTCAATGTGGGAGAAGTGAGTGCAGACAAAAGGTTTTCATTTGTTTCCAAAAAAACGGGAGAACGCCCCATGGACATGGATTTAGAAGACATGTTTGGCAGTGCACCAAAAACCCAGATGGTAGACAAAACCATTTCGAGAAAATACGAATCACCCCAATACGAATTAGAAAAATTTCAAGACTATCTAGACCATGTTTTACAACTTGAGGCAGTGGGTTCTAAAGATTGGCTCACCAATAAGGTAGACCGATGTGTGGGAGGTAGAGTGGCTGTACAACAGTGTGTGGGGCCTTTACAGTTACCTCTCAACAATTGTGGGGTTATGGCTTTAGACTTCAAAGGAAAAGAAGGTATTGCTACCGCTATGGGACACAGCCCAGTAGCGGCACTCATTAATACAGCTGCAGGAAGTAGGAATGCCATTACGGAGTCACTGACTAACTTGGTTTGGGCACCCTTAGAAGATAGCATAAAAGCAGTGTCCCTCTCTGCCAACTGGATGTGGCCGTGTAACAATGAAGGAGAAGACGCCAGGCTTTACGAAGCGGTAGAAGCGGTGTCTGACTTTGCTATTGCACTCGGTATTAATATCCCTACAGGTAAAGATTCACTCTCTATGAAACAACGCTACCCAGATGGAGATGTGGTAGCGCCTGGAACGGTTATAGTGTCGGCCGCAGGCCACTGTAGCAATATAAAACAAGTGGTAGAACCAGTACTCCAAAAGGAAGCCGGTTCGGTTTACTATATTAATTTTTCACAAGACACTTTCCAGTTAGGGGGCTCTTCTTTTGCACAAACCTTAAATAAGATTGGAGCTAGCGCGCCAGATGTAAAAAACCCCTCATTTGTGAAAACGGCCTTTAACGTCCTTCAAGAAATGATTGCCAAAGATCAGATAGCGGCAGGTCATGATATTGGGTCAGGTGGTTTAATCACCACTTTATTAGAGATGTGTTTTGCAGATCTTGATTTAGGGGCTTCATTAGACCTCCATGCACTGGGAGAATCGGATACGATTAAATTATTGTTTGCAGAAAATGCTGGAGTGATTTTTCAATTAAAAGCCAATGCCACTACAGACCTCCTAGACAAGGCCGGTATTCAGTACCACCACATAGGTGAAGTGACCCATACACCTACTTTGGAGATTAAAAATGGCAGCGTAGCCATTGGCCTTCCTATAGGCTCTTTAAGAGATACCTGGATGCGCACTTCTGCCTTATTAGATGAAAAGCAAACTGCCAATGGTCGTGGAGTGGCGCGTTTTGAAAATTATAAAAATCAACCCCTTAAATACCGTTTCCCAGAAAATTTCAGTGGTACGCTAGATCCTTTTACAGGAACAAGGCCTAAAGCAGCCATCCTGAGAGAAAAAGGAAGTAATTCTGAAAGAGAAATGGCCAATGCCATGTATCTGGCTGGTTTTGATGTGAAAGACATTCACATGACTGACCTCATGAGTGGCAGGGAAACCTTAGAAGACATTCAGTTTATTGGAGCTGTGGGTGGCTTCTCTAACTCAGATGTATTGGGGTCTGCCAAAGGATGGGCCGGCGCTATTAAATACAATGAAAACGCTCGAAAAGCCATTGAAAATTTCTTTAAAAGACCAGACACCTTGTCTGTAGGTATTTGTAATGGGTGCCAGCTCTTTATGGAGCTTGAACTCATTCATCCAGAACACCATACGCATGGAAAAATGACCTATAACGATTCAAAAAAACACGAGAGTAACTTTACCTCAGTGACCATTGAGGAGAACCATTCCGTGATGCTCTCTAGCTTGGTGGGCACCACACTTGGGGTGTGGATCTCTCATGGGGAAGGAAAATTCCAACTCCCTATGAACCGTGAAGACTACCATGTGGTAGGTACCTACGGTTATGAAGATTATCCAGCCAATCCAAATGGTAGTGATTACAATGTGGCCATGCTGGCCGACGTCACAGGGCGTCACCTGGTGACCATGCCTCATATTGAACGCTCTATATTCCCTTGGAACTGGGCGTATTATCCTAACCAAATGGCGCATGAAGTGTCTCCATGGGTAGCAGCCTTTGTGAATGCTAGAAATTGGATTCTTGAAAAGAAATAAAAATAATAGCTGCTTTCATTTGTAAATTAATGAAAAGAAGGGCTTGCATTTGAAAATATCGCAATCTTTCACTATTTTTCCGACACCAAAAAAAAATAGCTATGAAAGACATTACCCGTTTATTTGATTTTCCTTACTATCAATTAAAGGAATACAACTTAGATAAGGCCTTTGTAACCAAGTCTAAGGGAGAATGGGTAGCCACGTCTACACAAGAATTCATAGACCGAGGAAATGCCATTTCTAGGGGACTCATCAAGTTAGGCGTTCAGCCAAATGACAAGATTGCCGTCATTTCTCTAACCAATAGAACAGAGTGGAATATTATGGACTTGGGGGTATTGCAAATAGGAGCACAAAACGTTCCTATTTATCCAACTATTACAGAAGAGGACTACGCTTACATACTGAATCATTCAGAAGCCATTTATTGCTTTGTTTCTTGTAGTACCGTGTATGCTAAGGTAAAAGCCATCATGGACCAGACAGCGCTTAAAGGGGTTTATTGTTTTGATGAATTGCCGGACTGTGAACATTGGTCTGTGGTAGAAAAATTAGGAGAAGAATCGGGGATTCAAGAAGAAGTAGAAGCTAGAAAAAAAGCGGTTACTCCAGAAATGTTGGCCACCATCATTTATACATCAGGAACTACAGGAAAGCCCAAAGGAGTCATGCTTTCTCACCAAAATGTAGTGAGCAACGCCATGTATGCTTCTGAGAGAATTCCACTTCCAGGAGGTACCGCAAAGGCTTTGAGCTTTTTACCAGTATGTCATATCTATGAAAGGGTTATTATGTACCTCTATATGATTAAAGGGGTGAGCATTTACTTTGCAGAATCTATGGAAACCATTTCAGACAACCTAAAAGAACACAAACCTCATGTCATGACCGCTGTTCCTAGATTATTGGAAAAGGTCTACGACAGTATTATAGCCAAGGGAGCAGATTTAAAAGGCATTAAAAAAGCCTTGTTCTTTTGGGCAGTGAATGTTGGATTGGACTATGCGCCTTATGGTGAAAACGGAGCCTGGTACGAGTTTAAATTAAAGATTGCAAGAAAACTCATCTTTAGCAAATGGAAAGCGGCCCTGGGCGGTAACTTATCCGTGATTGCCTCTGGTAGTGCAGCGCTGCAGCCAAGACTCGCAAGAATCTTTAATGCTGCTGAAATGGGTGTGATGGAAGGCTATGGTCTTACAGAAACCTCTCCTGTGGTCTCTGTGAATGACATGAGAAACGGACTCTTTAGAATTGGAACTGTTGGGAAACTCATCGCAGAAACGGAGGTTAAAATTGCAAAGGACGGAGAAATATGTGTAAAAGGCCCACAAGTCATGATGGGCTATTATAAAGATCCAGAAAAAACAGCTGAGGTTATTATAGACGGATACTTTCATACGGGAGACATAGGAGAGTTTGACGCAGATGGTTTTCTCAGAATTACGGACCGTAAAAAAGAAATGTTTAAAACCTCAGGAGGTAAATACGTGGCCCCACAACTCTTGGAAAATAGATTAAAACAATCCAGATTTGTAGAGCAAGTAATGGTGGTTGGAGAAGGAGAAAAAATGCCAGCCGCATTAATTCAACCAAACTTTGAGTTTATAAAGGAATGGGCGCAACGCAAGTTTGAGAAATCATTTGCATCTAATGAAGCCTTGGCGGCTGACCCAAAGGTTCTAAATAGGCTTCAGGAAGAAGTAGATGCGGCCAATGAGCAGTTTGCCAAATGGGAAAAGGTAAAACAGTTTAGGCTCACTCCAGACATTTGGAGTATAGATGCCGGACATGTAACCCCTACCCTTAAATTAAAGAGAAAGGTGATTAAAGAAAAATACATAAATCTTTACGAAGATATTTACAAAGGAAAGTAAGAAATAACCTTTTCCAAAAAAACCGCCTCAACCTACTGTTGGGGCTTTTTTTTGCTTAAAAATGATCTATGGATTGTGTGAAATTCTGTTGGTCTAATTAAAACATTTTTGAAAATTTACTATGCATGCATAATATATTTTACTATATTTGGGATAAATAAATCCCCATTTTGAGCAAAGAACAAACCATAGATTACACGCTTAGAACCACTTGGCAAGCGGTAATCAAGATGTATAATGAAGAGGCTAAGAATTTTGGCACGACTATGACACTCGGGTTTACACTCTTGAGTATTGATCCAAAAACAGGAACCCCCTCAACAGCCCTAGGTCCAAAGATGGGTATTGAAGCGACAAGCTTGTCTAGAATATTAAAGACCTTAGAGGAAAGGGGTTTTATAGAAAGAAAACCAAATCCTGAAGATGGAAGAGGTGTTTTAATTCACCTGACTACCACTGGGCTTGAAAAGAGAAATATCTCTAAGCAAGTGGTCCTAAAATTCAATGGAGTGATTGAGAACGCTGTGAGCAAATCTCAGTTAAAGGCGTTTTATGAGGTCACTGATACCATCAATGAGCTTATAGCAAATAAAGAAATTTACCAAACAAAAGAAAACAGTATTAAGGCTTAACATATGAACAAACACATTAAAAAAGTTGCAGTCATTGGATCAGGTATTATGGGAAGCGGTATTGCTTGTCATTTTGCCAATATTGGGATAGAAGTTCTTTTGCTAGACATTGTTCCCAATGCCTTGACAGACAAAGAATCTGCCGCAGGCCTAAGTCTATCAGATAAAGTGGTGAGGAATAGAGGGGTAAATGAGGCGCTAGCTGCTTCTTTAAAATCTAAGCCCTCTCCTATTTACGATCAGAAATTTGCCAACAGAATTTCTGTGGGAAATTTAGAAGATGATCTGGCTAAAATTTCTTCTGTAGATTGGATTATTGAAGTAGTCGTAGAACGTCTGGACATTAAAAAGCAAGTGTTTGAGGCTATTGAAAAGCACAGAAAACCAGGTACGCTAATTACCTCTAATACTTCTGGTATTCCAATCTCTTTTATGAGTGAGGGGCGCTCGGAAGACTTTCAAGCACATTTCTGTGGTACACACTTTTTTAACCCTGCCCGTTATTTAAAATTATTTGAAATTATTCCAGGCCCAAAGACTAAAAAAGAGGTCTTGGATTTCTTAGAAAATTATGGGGAACAATTTCTTGGTAAAACAGCAGTAGTGGCTAAAGATACCCCTGCTTTTATAGGGAATAGAATCGGTATTTTTAGTATTCAAAGTTTGTTCCATACCGTGAAAGCAATGGACATGACTGTAGAGGAGGTAGACAAGCTTACAGGCCCTGTAATTGGAAGACCCAAGTCTGCTACCTTTAGAACAGTAGATGTGGTGGGTTTAGACACTTTGGTGCATGTGGCCAATGGAATTAGAGAAAATTGTCCTAATGATGAACAACACGGACTCTTTGCTTTGCCTGATTTTGTAGAAACCCTCATGGAAAACAAATGGTTGGGGAGTAAAACAGGGCAAGGGTTTTACAAAAAAGAAAAGAAAGCAGATGGAAGTTCTGAAATCCTAAGTCTAGATTTAAATACCCTCGAATACAGATCTAAAAAGAGAGCGTCTTTTGCTACCTTAGAAGGTACCAAGACTATTGACAATGTAGCAGATAGGTTCCCTGTATTAGTCGCTGGAAAAGATAAAGCTGGTGACTTTTACAGAAAATCTTTCGGTTCGCTCTTTGCCTATGTGTCTCATAGAATCCCTGAAATTTCAGACAGCCTATACAAAATAGACGACGCCATGAAAGCTGGTTTTGGTTGGGAACACGGACCATTCGAAATTTGGGATGCCATTGGCTTGGCCAAAGGAATTGAATTGGCAGAGGCGTCTGGACAAAAAGTGGCCTCTTGGGTACACGATATGGTGGCAGCTGGGAAAACAAGTTTCTATGAAGTAAAGGACGGTGCTACTTATTATTATGAAATATTGGCAAATGCCTTTGAGAAAAAGCCAGGACAAGACGCCTTTATTATTTTAGACAATATTAGAGAAAAACCCGCTGTATACAAAAATGCAGGAGTGGTGCTTCACGATATTGGAGATGGTATTTTAAACCTGGAGTTCAGATCTAAAATGAATACCATAGGAGGAGAAGTATTACAAGGGTTAAATACGGCTGTAGACATTGCTGAAAAGAACTTTCAAGGATTGGTGATTGGAAATCAAGGCCCTAATTTTTCTGTGGGGGCCAATATTGGTATGATTTTCATGATGGCGGTAGAACAGGAATACGACGAGTTAAACATGGCTATTAAAATGTTTCAAGATACCATGATGCGAATGCGATACTCCGCTATCCCAACC
>CAKZOR010000097.1 GCA_937136755.1 uncultured Flavobacteriaceae bacterium
ATGGGGTTTACCAATGATGAAAAATGAGGAAACTGGTAGATACCTTAGAGAAGGTAAATGGCAGATCATGATTCATGGTGAAAGCTATAAGCCAATTGTTGCAGAGGCAGCAAAAAAATCAGCAGAACTTACAGAGACCGATAGTCTATATACTCAAGCTGCTAACACATTTATAGAAAGTAGTTTGATGCCAAATACAGATAACGAGAAAAGAGTTTACAGCTTATCTGTGGCAAAAAATTTATTCCAAAAGTCTTTAGATCTTAACCCTAATAGTATTGATGCAAATAACGGAATGGCCTTGGCAGTTATTCAATTGGGACAAGATCCGCCAATGGTTGGAATTGGGTACTTAAAAAAGAGCTTGGAAATTGACAGTAACAATTTTTCAACCAACTATTTGTATGCACAAATGCTTGTAATGTCAACTCAATACGAAAAAGCTGTAAAAGTTTACAATAAATTGCTAAATTTGCAGCCCTCTAACGCAGGATTGTATTTCACCATTAGTGACATTTACGGCAAAATGGGAGAAAAAGAAAAAGCCAAGGAGTTTTTAAACAAAGCAAAATCATTAAATAAATAAGTTATGCCAAGCGGTAAGAAAAGAAAAAGACATAAGATTGCTACTCACAAGAGAAAGAAACGTTTAAGAAAAAACAGACATAAGAAGAAGTAATTCTTCATGCTCTATAATTCTGCGTTACTTTGAGTAAAAATTTATTTATAAATGCCAACTCAGACAACATTCAAGTTGTTCTGATGGAGGGCAAGACTTTACTAGAATACCATAAGTTCCCAAGGAACAATGTACTTTCTGTAGGAGATATTTACTTGGCTAAAGTAAAAAAAGCCATTCCTTCTCTTAATGCTGCTTTTGTTAACATAAATGCAGAAAAGGAAGCATATCTTCCATACATCGAATTAGGACCCCATTTTAATTCAATTAACAAAATAATGAGAATGGGAACTAGCGGGTTCAAACTAGAGAACAGACTCGACCGGTTTAAAAAAGAGCCTCTTTTGGAGAAAGAAGGCAAGGTTGCTGATGTTTTAAAGAAAGGACAAGAAGTTATTGTTCAAATAACCAAAGAACCCATTTCAAATAAAGGAGCTAAAGTATGCTCAGAGCTATCTTTTGCTGGCAGGTTTCTTGTACTAATTCCATTTTCAACCAAGGTTAATATTTCTAAAAAAATAGGAAACCCAGAGAATAAAAAACGTTTAAGGGCTCTTGTGAAAGATTACAAGCCCAAAAACATTGGTATGATAATTCGCACAGTGGCGGAAGATGCGAATGACGAAGATATTAAAGCAGACTTAGATAATCTTCTTAAAAAATGGGATAACTTTTATAATAATTTAAAAAACGCTACAGCCCCCAAAAAGCTCCTTTCCGAAGACAATAGATTGCGCTCTTTAATGAGAGATATGATCAATGAAAGCTATAATCAAATAGTAATAAACGATACAGAGATTCATGATAATCTAAAAGATTACTTTCAAGCAATTAACCCAAAGATGGCTAATATCATGAAGCCGTTTCAAGGAAAAACTGAAATTTTTGAGCACTATGGAATTAACAAGTCAATTAAAGTTAGTTTCGGAAAGACGGTTCCAGTTGCAAATGGAGCCTATCTAGTTATTGAACATACAGAGGCACTTCATGTCATTGATGTAAATAGTGGGAGAGCAAAAAGTAAAGACAAAACAAGAGAAGAAAATATATTAGAGATAAACTCAGAATCTGCAAAGGAAGTTGCGAGACAACTGAGGCTTAGAGATATGGGAGGTATTATTGTAGTAGACTTCATAGACTTAAGAGCTCCAAAAGATAAGAAGCACATCCATGACGTGATGAAAGAGGCCATGGCAACAGACAGAGCCAAACATACAGTGTTACCTCTAACCAAATTTGGTCTAATGCAAATCACAAGAGAAAGAGTACGGCCTGAAGTGGTGATAAGCACTACAGAAACTTGCGTTACATGCAATGGCACAGGAGAAATGGAAAGTTCTGAATTGATTGTAGATAAAATTAAATCAGAAATTGAATATTTAATAGAAAATCAAAATCAAAGATTCTTACATGTGACCGTTCACCCCTATATATATGGTTACTTAAAACAAGGTTTCCCATGTATTTGGAGAAAATGGCAATGGAAATTGAAGTCAAAGTTAAAGCTTTCCAAAGACTCCAAGCTTTTCATTACTCAATACTCCATCGAAGATAAGGAGGGTGATGCGTTAGTTCTTACGAATTAAAACTCTCAGTTTTACTCTCTATTTAATCAAGCATTTCTTTTTTTAATAGGCCTTGGCAAATAAGACCCTTTTAGAAGAGGGCTTACCGGTAAGAATACACAGCCCTTGCTCCTCTTTTGCATCTATAGGAATACACCTAATGGAGGCTTTAGTGTCGTCTTTTATCTTTGCTTCCGTCGCTATAGTTCCATCCCAATGTGCAGAGACAAAACCACCCTTTTCGTCAAGTACCTTTTTAAAATCTTCATAAGTGTCTACAGGAGTAATATGGGTGTCTCTAAATTCAAGGGCACGTTGGTATAGATTATCTTGAATAACGACTAACAACTGCTCTATATGGCTTACAACTTGATCAGAAGCGACGGTTTCCTTTGTAAGGGTGTCTCTTCTAGCAACTTCATAGGTATTGTTGTCTAAATCTCTTTGCCCAATGGCCAAACGGACAGGAACTCCCTTGAGTTCATATTCATTAAATTTAAATCCTGGTTTATGGGTGTCTCTTTGATCAAATTTTACTGAAATTCCCTTAGACTTGAGTTCTTTGACCAATGGTGCTACTTTTTCAGCAATAGCGTCTAATTGGTCTATCCCTTTATATATCGGTACAATAACTACTTGTATGGGGGCTAATTTTGGAGGCAAGACCAATCCGTTGTCGTCTGAGTGAGTCATAATAAGTGCCCCCATTAGTCGCGTAGACACGCCCCATGAAGTGGCCCATACATGCTCTTGTTTTCCTTCTTTACTTGCGTAGGTGACATCAAAAGCCTTGGCAAAGTTTTGTCCCAGAAAGTGTGACGTACCTGCCTGTAATGCTTTTCCGTCTTGCATCATAGCTTCTATACAGTAGGTCTCTAAAGCACCTGCAAAACGCTCAGACTCCGTTTTTAGTCCTTTAATCACAGGAACTGCCATAAAATCTTGTGCAAAAGTTGCGTAGACTTCCATCATTTGCTCAGCCTCTGCTATAGCCTCCTCTTTAGTGGCATGGGCCGTATGACCTTCCTGCCATAAGAACTCTGCTGTTCTTAAAAACAGGCGGGTTCTCATTTCCCAACGCACTACATTGGCCCATTGATTTATAAGTAATGGAAGGTCTCTATAGGACTGTATCCATTTTCTATAGGTGTCCCAAATAATAGTTTCTGAAGTAGGCCTAACAATAAGCTCCTCCTCCAACTTGGCGTCTGGATCTACCACTACCCCGCTACCATCCTCAGCATTTTTAAGCCTGTAATGAGTCACTACAGCACACTCCTTGGCAAAACCATCTACATGACTGGCTTCTTTACTGAAATAAGATTTTGGAATAAACAGGGGAAAATAGGCGTTTTCATGCCCAGTTTCCTTAAACATATGATCTAGTGCTGCCTGCATTTTCTCCCAAATAGCATATCCATATGGTTTTATGACCATACAGCCTCTGACACCAGAATTCTCTGCAAGGTCTGCTTTTCCTACTAATTCGTTATACCACTTAGAGTAGTCTTCGCTTCTTTTGGTTAAATTTTTACTCATAACTTAGAGTTTGGCACAAATCTTGTAATTTAGCCTATAGTTAGTATCTCATTCTCAGTACTACGCCTTTTTGAGGCCATTTTATTTGTCTAGCACTGTGGCACAAAACTAACTATTTTTAAAGAGCATCACAATTAAATTATAGCCATATGAAAACACAAACACTTACTTCGAGTTTTAGATCTTTAGGATTACTAATAACAGCAAGCTTGTTTTTAACTTCATGTGGAAGTTTTACCCAGGCTTCATTTTACGCACAAGATGGTATTTACGGCAATTCTAATGGTGCAGTAAGAAACGTGGCAACTACTGAAAAAGCGGTTCAGGTAGTGAACGACAACCCCAATGAATTTGGGTCTTACTTCTCAGATCGTGCCAATACTTATGCCTCTTTATTAGAAGAAGACAATTTCACTTCTGCAGACCAATATAGCTCATCTGATCAGTACTATGATGACCAATACTCAGACCAAAATGGTCAGACATATAGAGCTCAAAACAATCAAGTTACTTCAGGTCAAAATAATGCACAAGCTGGTTGGGGAAGCAGTCCCTCTGTTGTAACTATTCAGGTGCACAACAACCCTTGGTTCGATCAATTTTATGGGGGTGGACCTTTTTTTGGGAATATGGCCATTGGACCTATGGCAATGTATGGATTTGGATTCCGACCTTGGAGAAATTGGAGATTTAATCGCTGGGGATGGGGAAACAACGCCTGGGGAATGAACCCATGGGGATTTGATCAATGGGGTTGGGGCTTTAATCACTGGGGTGGAGACCCTTGGGGCTGGGGCTTTAACAATTGGAATAATATGGGCTGGAACAGTTGGAATAGATGGGGGTGGAATAACTGGGGTTTCCAAAATCCAGTGGCTTTTTACGGACCATACAATTATGCTAGAGTCAATAGGTTTGGAAGATACAACCGCTTTAACAGAAGTCGCTACAGAACAAACGTTGCAGTAAATGCTACAAGGAGAGGAAAAAGCAACCAAACGCAGAGAAGAAACAGTAGCTATGCGCTTAGAAAAAATACCTTAAGTGTTAGTGGATTGAGGAATTACCTCAGAACTAGCGACAATACAAGGGTCGTAGACGCTTACAGAAACAATAACAGGTCTGTAGATGGAATAATCACCTCTAACAATACCCAAAGGTCTAACAACGGACTTAGAAACAATATTGGTCGGACTACTTCTAACACAAGGACAGTGTCTTCTAATGGAAACACAAGAATGGTGTCTTCCAATAATTTGTCTAATAACCTGAGGAATAGAACTTACAATACCTCTAACGCAATAAGAAACAACAGTTTAGTAAGAACACCCCGTGCAACTAGAAGCAGTTCTGTAAGAAGCAATCAGAGTCCAAACACTCAATTGTACAGAAATTTAGCCCCTAGAACGAGTAATTTTAACAGTAGCGCTACAAGAAGTAGCGGTAGTAATAGTGTTAGAAATGTGAGTCCAATTAGAAGGAGCAGTAATATACAAAGCACTCCCGTTAACAGGTCCAGTATTAGACGCTCTAGCAACAACACGCCCGCTGTAAGATCCTCTAATAGCGCAAGAAGTAGCAGTAGTGCTCGGTCTAGTTCTTCTAGCAGGTCTTCTTCTATTAGCAAATCTAGCGGAAGAAGAAATTAATTAGCATTTCGATTCAATGAGAAAAATATTATTAGCCGTCATTTTGACTACAGGTTTATTCACTCATGGGCAACAAATTCAGGACCTTCCTTTGTTTGGCTTAGAGCAAAGAACAGGAACAGCGAGATTTCAAGCCATGGCGGGTGCTTTTGGATCCCTAGGAGGAGATTTCTCTGCGCTCGCTATTAATCCTGCTGGGGCAGCCGTATTTAAACACAGCCAAATGGGCTTTGGACTCTCTTATTTTCAGACAGAAAACAATACCCGATTGAACGCAACAAATACCCAAGCCAATAAAGGCCATTTAGGGTTCAACCAAGCGGGAATTGTTTTTGTGTACAACAACAGTCAAAACAGTCCATGGAAAAAAATCAGTTTTGCTTTAAACTCAGACAATAGCAACCAATATAAATCGAGGATAAATGCGCGAGGAAATACCTCAAATGGTTTGGACCAGTATTTTCTTCAATACGCCAATGGCATCCCTTTTGGAGACATCTTAAAATTAGACGGAGAGTTGCTTGAAGAAGCCTATCTAAATATTGGTGCAGAAATTGGATACGACGCTCAACAGGCATTTTTAGGGTATTACAGTGGTGTTTTGGACCCAGCTGAATTAGACAACAATAGTATTAGTAGTTATGTCTCTAATGCCCGCTACCAAGAAGTTCGCCAGAACCACCAGATTCAAACCAAAGGAAGAAATAGTAAATTTGTGGCTACCACAGCAGCACAATACAAAGACTTCTTGTTTATAGGTGCGGGACTTGAATTTCAAAGCTTGGTTTATGAAAAACAAGGCAGGATAAATGAAGATGGATTTAGCTCAAATAGCCCCATTCAATACATAGATTTTGACAATTTTATTAGAACAGACGGAAATGGTGTTGCCCTAAGCCTAGGTGCCATAGCCAAAGTCTCACAAATTCTGAGACTTGGAGTGAGTTATAGAACCCCCACCTGGTATACCATATCGGAAAAAACACACCAACAAATTGGGAGTAATCTAGAAGATGTAGACATTGAATTCATTGACCAAAACCAGATTAATCTATTTGAAGATTACAGAACAACAATTCCCTCAAAAATAACCCTGAGCGGCGCTTTGGTATTTGGTAAGAACGGTTTACTTAGCGTTGATTATAGCCAGCAAGATTTTTCTACTGCAAGGTTTAGACCCCTTAGAGACCCTTACTTCAGTGAGCTAAACAATGCCGCCAGCAATAGTCTTGGCACAGTCAATAGTTTAAACATTGGCGGAGAATTTAATCTTTCAAGATGGTCTCTTAGAATGGGGTATAGCACACAAAATAGTCCTTTTACAAACAACCCCGCGAACACCACAAACACTAGCGCTGGATTGGGATGGATTTTTAATGGAGGCAGAATTGATTTTGCTTTTAGCCAATGGAACCAAAATCAGTCATTTTATGCTTTAAACTATCCAGGAAGCACTCCTTTTCAAATGGAAACAAGTAGAAATATTGCCAGTATGACCTACACCCTTTTCTTCTAAACCAAAAAAGCTATAAATCCCGGTAGAATTGCCCTATATTTGCAGTAGAAACGTACTACATATAGAATGAAAATAGACCAAAACGCTATGGAGGCTCAAGAAGAACTTTCTATGGACCACCTGTCTGCAGCAGAAGATACTCCGCTACGATCAGACGCTTTTGACCTCTCTAACGAGGACAAAATTGAACATATTAAAGGCCATGTAACGGCCATTCTAGACACTTTAGGTCTAGATCTCACAGACGACAGTTTAAAAGGCACCCCTAATAGGGTAGCTAAAATGTTTGTGAATGAAATTTTTGGTGGTTTACATCCAAACAAAAGACCAAAAGCTTCTACTTTTAGCAACAAATACAAGTACGGAGAAATGCTTGTAGAAAAAAATATTACCCTATACTCCACCTGTGAGCATCACTTACTCCCTATTGTTGGGAAAGCACATGTGGCATATATATCAAAAGGGACTGTAGTGGGGTTGTCAAAAATGAATCGGATTGTGGATTATTTTGCCAAAAGACCCCAAGTTCAAGAACGTTTGACCATACAGATTGTCAGGGAATTACAAAAAGTGTTAGGAACAGAAGATGTGGCTTGCGTTATAGATGCAAAACATCTTTGCGTAAACTCTAGGGGTATTAGAGATATTGATTCTAGTACCGTAACTGCAGAGTACGGCGGTGCATTTAAAGAGGCTGCTACCAGAAAAGAATTTATAAATTTCCTTAACCTTCCGGTTAATTTCTAGATCAAAAGAAGATGCCTGTATCACAAACTAACACCTTAAAAATATACAATTCTCTCAGCGGAAAGAAAGAAGTATTTACCCCTATTACGCCGGGTTATGTAGGTATGTATGTATGTGGACCAACTGTATACTCTCAAGTACACCTTGGAAATTGCAGGACCTTTATGTCTTTTGACATGATCTTTAGATACCTCAAACATTTAGGCTACAAAGTGAGGTATGTCAGAAACATCACAGATGCAGGACACTTAGAAAATGACGCAGAAGAAGGAGAAGACAAAATTGCAAAGAAGGCCCGATTGGAGCAGATTGAACCAATGGAAGTGGTGCAAAAATACACTGTTGACTTTCATAATATCTTAACCCAATTCAACCTATTACCTCCCAGTATTGAACCTACTGCAACCGGACATATCATTGAACAAATTCAAATTATAGATGAAATTATAGCGAAAGGCTATGCGTATCATGTAAATGGATCTGTTTACTTTGACGTTCAAAAATTTAATGAAACCCATGATTACGGAAAGTTAAGTGGTAGAAAACTAGAAGACATGTTGGCCAACACCAGAAGTCTAACGGCACAAGACGAAAAAAAATCTCCTCAAGATTTTGCGTTATGGAAAAAAGCAGAACCGCAACACATCATGAGATGGCCCTCTCAATGGGGCGACGGTTTTCCGGGATGGCACCTAGAGTGTACTGCGATGAGTACAAAATATTTAGGAAAAACTTTTGATATTCACGGAGGAGGAATGGATTTAAAATTCCCCCATCACGAATGCGAGATTGCTCAAGCAGAAGCCAC
>CAKZOR010000098.1 GCA_937136755.1 uncultured Flavobacteriaceae bacterium
TCTAAAGAGGTGGCAGTGGAAACTATGACATTGGAACAGGCAGAAGCTATCTTAGCACAAAAAGCTCCTAAGAAGAAAGCAGCTCCTAAGAAGAAAACTACGACTAAGAAAACAGCGGCTAAGAAAACAGCAGCTAAGAAAACGACCACTAAAAAGGCATCGGCTGTTAAAGCCAAGCCAAAAACAACGGCTAAAAAATAGATTTTATAGACCCTATTAACCACTCCCATGGCCTTAGAATTTCTACTTCCCGTTTCAGATAAAGTATTGGCCCACAATACGCTTTTGCCGGGACAGGCAATAGGAAATAAAATGAGCATCCACACGGAAAAAAATGGGCTTCCTTCATTAAAGGGCATTCAATTGGCTTTTATTGGTGTGCACGAATCTAGAAATGCCTTTGAAAAAAAGTCACACAGACTAGCGATAGACGCCATTAGAATTCAATGGTATAAGCTGATGTTTGGCAATTGGAATTGTTCTGTGGTAGATTTGGGAGATGTGCCGGAAGGTGCTGAGGTTTCGGATACTTACTTTGTGCTGAATCAAGTGGTTTCTGAATTGGTTGGTCAGGGAATAGTACCCATTATTGTTGGAGCGACACAAGATATTACTTACCCCATTTACAGGTCATTTGATGCGAGTGGAAAAATGGTCAATATAGTGTCTATAGACAGCCGTTTTGATTTTGGTACCCAAGATGAACTCATTTCTTCTCACTCCTATATGAGTAAGATTATTACCGAAAAGCCTACTAATTTATTTAATTTTTCTAACCTAGGATATCAGAGCTATTTTAACGCTCAAGAAGCCTTGGATTTAATGGATAAACTTTATTTTGACGCCTACAGACTGGGTAGTTTAACCAATGATTTAAGTATTGCGGAGCCTGTTTTGAGAGGAGCGCACATTGTAGGAATTGACACAAGGGCCATTAGAGCCTCCGAGATGGGAGGCGGGAGTGAGTTTTCGCCTAATGGTTTTGATGGCAGAGAAATTTGCACCCTTGCCAGGTATGCAGGTTTGAGTGATGCTGTAGCGGTCTTTGGTATTTTTGAAAGTGATAATCATTCTCAAAGTACCCAAATGGTTGCTCAGATTATATGGTATTTTATGGAGGGTTATGGATTTAGGCATCCTGAATCCCCTTTGGAATCTCCAGATGATTTTATTAAATACACCCTTCCCTTTGAAGATAGGGATTTGGTGTTTTACAAAAGTCAATTTTCACAACGTTGGTGGGTAGGGGTATCTTTTTTAGAACATATAGATAATAAAGCCCATGCTACTGCGTTATTACCCTGCACAGAACAGGATTATTTAGGCGCTTGTAACCATATAATTCCAGAAAGGTGGTTTAAAGCGCAAAAAAAAGGTTTTATTTAAGTAGCATTATGCTATTTTTGTTAACGTTATTAAAAGCACATTTATTATTTTGAAAAATATAATCTCATTCACCACTATAAAAACTTCAATATATAGCGCCTTAGTATTGTTATTGTTTTTTAGTTGCAAGTCAAACAACACAAAAGGAGAATTAATTGGAGCACCAGGACAGAAGTGGTTTTCCGAAAAACCTTTTGGAATGGAATTAATTCCTAGTGGCTCTTTTGTTATGGGTAAATCTGAGGAAGATATGGCGAGTGGTTTAAATGCGCCTACCAAAACAGTTACGGTGAAGTCTTTTTATATGGACAATACCGAAATCACCAATGCCGAATACAGGCAATATGTGAATTGGGTAAAAGATTCTATTGTACGTACGAAACTAGCGATTTTAGCAGATGAATTAGGACTTACTAGGGAAGATGGTGGGATTGGTTTGTATGCTTTTAAAGAGTCTGACACTACGGATATGACTCCCTATGAAAAATATAAATTCTACAATGCTCCAATAGACGCAGATAATCCTTATGCTGGTTATACTTTGAATAAGGAGGAAGATATTATTTGGAACACAAAAGATTATCCTGATGAATATTATGCTGAGGTGATGGATCAGCTTTATTTAACGGAAGAGGAAACTTTTAATGGACAGAGAAGTTTTAGGGTTAAAGAATTAAAATACGCCTATAATTGGCTGGATACTGACGCTGCTATTGAAGCGCGCTCAGACAATAGGAAGAACTACATTAGGAAGGAAGTTGCCAAGGTTTATCCGGACACTACAGTTTGGATCAAAGATTTTGCGTACGCTTACAATGAGCCTATGCATAATGACTATTTCTGGCATGACGCTTATTCAGATTATCCCGTTGTTGGGGTTACCTGGAAACAAGCAGAAGCTTTTTGTCATTGGCGCACAAAATTGAAGAATGATGATCAGCGTGCTAGGGGTGCGCAAACAGTAAACCCATTTAGACTTCCTACTGAGGCAGAGTGGGAATTTGCCGCTAGAGGTGGAATTCAAGGAGGCACTTACCCATGGGGTGGCCCCTATTTAATAGGAGATAATGGTTGTTTTATGGCGAATTTTAAACCTCAAAGAGGAGACTACGCTTCAGACACTGCCTTGTATACGGTTGAGGCTAAATCTTATGCGGCCAACGATTACAACCTTTATAATATGGCGGGTAATGTTTCTGAATGGACCGCTTCTAGCTTTGATCCAGGTTCTTATGAATATGTGTCTACTATGAATCCCTTTGCTGGAGATAGAAACAATCCTAAGAAAGTGATTAGAGGAGGGTCTTGGAAAGACGTTGCCTATTTCTTACAGGTGAGTACTAGGGATTTTGAATATCAGGACACCGCGAGGAGTTATATAGGATTTAGAACCGTTCAAGATTTTATGGGAGAATCTGGAGAGAAAGATAGAAGACAGTAATAAGGTTTTAGTGACGGAATTACAACAAAGGCATTAGGAAAACAAGAAATTTAAACATAAATAGAAAAGGAATCATTCAAAAGTAGATTTTTTTATGATTTTTACTTTTTAAAAAATATTATTTAGTAGCATGGCAAAATCACAAAAACAAAAGAAAGTAGAAAATATGGTTTACGGCCTTGGAGCGGCTGTAGTTATCCTGGGAGCCTTATTTAAATTAACTCACTGGGAAATAGGTCCTTTAAACGGTACATTGCTCTTGGCAGTTGGACTGATCACTGAAGCGGGGATTTTTATTTTTTCTGCTTTTGAAACACCAGAAGATGATTACGACTGGACCCTTGCGTATCCTGAATTGGTAGGTGGTCAAAAAAATGGTGTAGCCCAGCCTGCAGATGCAGATGGATTACTGTCTAAAAAATTAGACCAATTGCTTCAAGATGCTAAACTAGATGCAGCTTTAATGGAGCGCTTAGGTAGTGGTATTAAAAACTTTGAAGGCGCTGCAAGAAATATTGCACCTACTTCTGCTGCAATTGAATCTACTGAAAAATACGCTCAAGAATTGCAACAAGCGGCTTCTCAAATGCAGGCTTTAAATGACTTGTATAAGTCTCAATTGGAGAGTGCAGGCACTCAGGCTGCAGTTCAAGATACTATTGCGCAAAATGCTGCAGCCTTAAAGGCTCAAATGGAAGCCATGACGGCTAATTTAGAAGCACTCAATGGAGTGTATAACGGTATGTTACATGCCATGAATAGAAAGCAGTAAGATATGGCGTCAGGCAAATTGTCTCCAAGGCAGAAAATGATTAATCTTATGTACTTAGTGTTTATTGCTATGCTGGCTTTAAACATGAGTAAAGAGGTGTTGACTGCCTTTGGAATGATGAAAGAAAAATTTGAATTTTCTAACGCAGAAATGACTTTGGTAAACCAACAGTTTTTTGAAGGTTTGCAGCTTAAGGCTTCTGAAAATCCAGATAAATTTGGTCCTTTATTAGAAAAAGCCAACCAAATAAAAACAGCTTCAAAGGTCTATTTTGACTATCTAGAGGGTCTAAAAACAGCTATGACCGCTCAGATAGATGACAAACAAGATTACGAAAGAATGGATAGGACAGACTATCTAGACCAGTTGTTCTTTGATGGAGACAATTATTCTAAAGATGGGAATGAATTCATTACGCAATTGAACAACTATAAAGGCACACTAAAGGAGGCAATCCCAGCTAATTTGACCAATGTATTGAATGCTTTAGAAAGAAGGTTTTCTACTGGAGATTCAGACGGTATGGTTCAGAATAGAGAAGGGAAAAATATACCATGGTTAAATTACCATTATGAGGGTTACCCTATGGTGAGTTCTTTAGCCAGTTTTGCCCAACTGCAATCAGACGTTAAAACTACAGAGCAAGAGGCTTTTAAGGGTATGCTGGAGGGGCAGCTTACTTCAGAATTGTCCATGACAAATTACACCACGCTCTTGGAACAAGAAAAATCTGCTTTTTACCAGGGGGAGGATTTTTCAGGAAGTATTGTATTGGGTAGAAAAGATGCGACTACTAGACCTAATAGGGTGGAGCTATCTTTGGATGGTAGACCTATGAAAGAAGGCAAAGATTTTGTAATAGAAGACGGTAAGGTAAAGCTGACCATAAGCGCTGGAAATGCCGGTGACCATACTATTTCTGGGGCATTAATTTTTTTACAAGACGGTTCAGAAACCACTGTTCCTGTTCAATCTACTTTTGCTACTATTACCAAACCCAATGCGGCTGTAATTTCTGCAGATAAAATGAATGTGGTTTACAGGGGATTGCCAAACCCAATGACTATCTCTATTCCAGGAGTGGCAGATAACAACGTTCAAGCTACCGCAGATGGGCTGTCTAAAACAAGTGGCAGTAAATATGTTTTGAACCCTAAGACTGGCAGAGAAGTTGCTATAACAGCAACAGGAAAACTACCAGATGGTCAGATGATTAAAACGACTTCTTCTTTCAGAATTAAAGAGATTCCTAAGCCAGAGGGAACAGTTAGGGGAGAAACAGGTACTTTGAAAATGCCGCGGAACAATCTGGAAATTTCCACTATTGGCGCTGTGCTTGAGGATTTTGATTTTGATTTAAATATAGCAGTGAGCGAGTTTAAAGTGAAAATTCCTGGTCAACCCAGTATATTGGTGAGAGGAGATAAATTTGACGCCAAAGCTAAAGCAGCATTAAGAAGAGCGTCTAGAGGAGATTTGATTCAAATTTTTGACATTAAAGCTTACATAACAAATAACAGAACATACAATTTGAAAACGGTTACTTCTGTTATTGTAGAGCTTGTAAACTAAAGAAATATGAAAGGGTATATTAAATTATTATTGGTATTAGTTGTAACAGGAGGTACCTATACAGCTGCTTTTGCCCAGCAAAATGTGCTGAACGCAAAAACACCTGATCAGATGAGAGCCGCTGAATTAGCGGGTACTTTGTCGCCAGAAAAACCCATGTCTTACGGTTATGTAGATCAAAGAGATATTCTTTGGTCTAAGACAGTATGGGAGGTGATTGACTTGGATGAACGAATTAATTTTCCGCTATATTACCCTGTTGATACCGTTGCATTGGATGTTTCTAGGAGATCGCTATACGATGTTTTGGTGAAAAATATTAAAAATGGTTCTCTAACAGAAGTTTATGTAGACTCATACTTTACGGAAAAAAGGGCTTTTGAAGACTTAAAAGCGAGTCTTCAAAAAGTAGATACTACAGATGCAGGATATCAGGCTTTAAATGCTGGAGAGGTAGTGCCACAAGAATACATTAACAGAAGAGATATTACCGCTGCAGACATTGAGCAGTACCTTATCAAAGGAATGTGGTATTTTGACAAGCGATTAGGAGAACTCAAGTACCGTTTAATTGGTTTGGCTCCAGTCGCTCCAGATGTGAATTTCATAGATGACGACAATGTAGATCCTGAAGAAAATAAAGTGCCTCTGTTTTGGGTATGGTACCCTGCTGCCAGAGAGATTCTTCACAATGCCAAAGTATTTAACCAAAGAAATCCCTCCAATCCTATTTCATTTGATATGCTTTTAAACGCTAGAAGGTTTAATGCTATGATTTATAGGGAAGACAATGAATTTGGCGATAGGGATATTAAAGATTACATTGTAAAAAACGCCTTATTTCAATTGCTTGAATCCAACAGAATTAAAGAGGCTATCAGAGACAAAGAACAAGATATGTGGAGTTATTAGTTCCAATATTAACCAATAATTTAAACGCCTCATTTATGAGGCGTTTTTAATAAATGAATAGACGGTATCCTTTTTGCAATATGAATGAAGGCAGCCACTGATGTTTGAAATAGTACGTATTAAATGAACAAAAGAATAGACACTATTATTGTGGGTTTGGGATTGGCTGGTTTGGCCTATGCGGAACATTTGCTAGCGAGGGGAAAGTCTTTTGTGGTTTTTTCTGACCGTTCTCAACAAGCCTCTATGGTTGCGGGGGGCTTGTATAATCCAGTTATTTTAAAGCGATTTACTGGAGCTTGGAACGGTGCAGCCCAATTGGATTATGCACTGCCCTTTTACGAGCGTCTAGAAGGTAAATTGGATTTGAAATTAGATTATCAATGGCCTATATTGAGAAGGTTCGCCAGTATTGAAGAGCAAAATCTATGGTTTCAGGCTTCTGACAAACCAGGACTACAACCGTTTTTATCTTTAAAGCTCGTTGAAAATAGGAATAAGGGCCTT
Organism: uncultured Flavobacteriaceae bacterium; assembly: GCA_937136755.1. Classification (GTDB taxonomy): domain Bacteria; phylum Bacteroidota; class Bacteroidia; order Flavobacteriales; family Flavobacteriaceae; genus MAG-120531. The sequence continues at coordinate 6,591 of CAKZOR010000098.1, forward strand.
TCTGTTCCTTACAAATTTGGTGTAGTTGAAGGTACAGGAAGAGTGGCTACCAAAACATTGATTACTGCTTATGAGACCTATTTAGAACAACAGGGCTTTTGGCAAAAGGAATCATTTAATTACACACTTTTAGCCCAAGATTCCCAAGGTGTTTCTTATAAAGATTGGCAGGCGAATAGCGTTGTTTTTGCAGAAGGTTATGGACTAAAGACTAATCCATTTTTTAACTATTTGCCTTTAGAGGGAACAAAAGGAGAGGTTATTACAATGAAAATTCCGGGTTTAAACGAAGGAGCTATTATAAAATCAGGTGTTTTTATTATTCCTTTGGGAGAAGATGTTTACAGGGTAGGCTCTACTTATTTTTGGAGGGATAAGACTCAGGGCCCAACAGAGGCAGCCAAAACCTTTCTTTTGGAGCGTTTAGAGCGCTTTATGACCTTGTCTTATGAAATTGTATCACATGTATCTGGAGTAAGACCTACAGTCTCAGATAGGAGGCCGTTGGTAGGGCAGCACCCAGAGTATAAGAACCTATTTGTGTTAAATGGAATGGGCTCGAGAGGTGTTATGACAGCGCCTACAGCTGCGAATGCATTGTCTAGCTACATTTATGACGGAATTGCCCTAGATCCAGAGATGGACGTGGCTAGATTTTTGTCTTAAAATCACTCACAGCATTGGGGTCGTAATGCATAAACATATTAATCCAAATATTTCTTGAAATTCTAATGACAATAGGATAAAATATAATCATGGTTCCTACAATAGCTATAAAGGCCGTTTTTAGAGAACTTCCTAAGAATAAATAAGAGATTATAAATGCCGCGACAGCAAATGCTATTCCAACACCATAACTCACATACATGGCGCCGTAAAAAAAGGAAGGTTCCATCATATATTTTGCATTACAATGGCCACAACGCTCCTGCATTTTGAACAATTTACCCAAATGATAGGGGTTTTTGTCCAAATACATGTTTTCTTCTTGGCATCTGGGACAACTTCCTGTTAAAATGCTATTTAGTTTGTTTCCTTTTTTTAACATTTGCAAAATATTTTTGTAAAAATACCTCAATCTGAGGGTTTTTAATGTAACATCAGTCACAAAAAGATGCTCAATATACATAAGTTGTCTGTAGGTTTTGGAGGAGAATATCTCTTTGAAGAAATCTCATTTAGATTAAATGCAGGAGACCGTGTAGGTCTTATTGGAAAAAATGGTGCTGGAAAATCTACCCTACTCAAGCTACTCTCGAAAGATATGGCGCCAGACACTGGTGTAATAGCCAGTGAAAAAGACCTTCAATTGGGATTCCTAAGGCAGGATATAGATTTTGTTCAAGGTAGAACCGTTTTGGAAGAGGCTCAGCAAGCCTTTGAAGAAATTAAGTCTCTAGAATTGCAATTGGATGAGGTAAACCACCAGTTGGCTACTAGAACAGATTATGAAAGCGATGCTTATTCTGCGATCATAGAGGACCTTAGCGATTTAACCCATAGATACGAGCTTATAGGGGGGTACAACTATCAGGGAGAGACTGAGAAAATCCTTCAGGGATTGGGTTTTAAAAGAGCAGATTTTGACAAGAAAACAGAGACCTTTTCTGGAGGGTGGAGAATGCGAATTGAATTGGCCAAGTTGCTGCTTCAAACCAATGATGTGCTTTTATTAGATGAGCCTACCAACCACTTAGATATAGAATCTATTATTTGGTTAGAGCAATTCCTAAACCAGTACTCAGGTGCCGTGGTAATTGTTTCTCATGACAAGATGTTCTTAGACAATGTGACCAATAGAAGTATCGAAATCTCTCTAGGAAGGATTTACGACTATAACAAGCCGTATTCTCAATATTTAGTATTGCGATCTGAGCTTAAAGAGTTACAACTCAACGCACAAAAAAATCAAGAAAAGCAAATCCAACAAACAGAGCGATTAATTGAAAAGTTTAGGGCCAAAGCCTCTAAAGCGACTATGGCGCAATCGCTCATTAAAAAATTAGATAAAATTGACAGAATTGAGGTAGATGAAGACGACAATAGTGTCATGAAACTTCGTTTTCCCATTTCTGTCACCCCAGGAAAAGTAGTACTTGAGATAGATGGTGTGTCTAAATCTTATGGAGACAATCAAGTGCTTTCTGAGATTGATCTATTGATAGAGCGAGATTCTAAAACTGCCTTTGTGGGACAGAATGGTCAAGGGAAGTCTACCTTGGCAAAAATTATTGTCTCTGAACTAGAGGCCTCAAATGGGAATGTAAAGTTGGGTCACAATGTTCAGATTGGTTATTTTGCTCAAAACCAAGCAGAGTATTTGGATGGAACTAAGACAGTCCTAGACACCATGATAGACGCTGCTAATGAAACCAACAGGGCTAAGGTTAGAGATATTCTCGGGTCTTTCTTGTTTAGAGGAGATGAGGTGGATAAGTTTGTAAGGGTGCTTTCAGGAGGTGAACGCAATAGATTGGCCTTGGCAAAATTGCTCTTGCAGCCACTCAATGTTTTAGTCATGGATGAGCCCACCAACCACTTAGATATTAAATCTAAAAATGTATTGAAGCAAGCACTTCAAAGTTTTGAAGGCACATTACTATTGGTGTCTCACGACAGGGATTTTTTACAAGGTCTCACCAACAAAGTTTACGAATTTAAAGATCAGAAAATAAATGAGTATCTGGGCGATATTGACTTCTATTTAGAGCAGCGAAAGGTGCAAGATTTCAGGGCTATAGAAAAAAAACAACAGGTAAAAACTGAGAAGAAGGCCCAAAGCAATCAGAAACCAGCCCTAGATTACCAACAGCAAAAAGCCCAAAAATCACTTCAGAATAAACTCAGTAATCTAGAGACAAAAATTTCAGACCTAGAAAAATCAATTGCCACTAAAGACAAGTCTTTAGAAGATGATTATGAAAAAACAGCATCAGATCCTACCTTTTTTGACGCCTATCAAAAAGATAAAAAGGATTTACAGCAGGCTATGAAAGATTGGGAAAAGGTAAGCTTGGATTTGGAAAAATCGTCATAATCTTCACATGACTAAATCACAGGTTTGAAGCTGACTTTTTTGATGCTAAGTGGAGACTTTAAATTATTTTAAACTGCAAGTATTACTTTTAATTTAAGGTTTTTTTAACATTTCTTCTCTTTACTTATAGATAGTTTTGGAGTCTCAATACTTTAATTAATTAGAGACTTCATGGAATTAAAAAAATTAAGAGGTGTTATTCTTGCTGGCTTGGCCCTAATAGGTGTTGTTGCATCTATTTTTTTAGCAAAAAATTTGATCGACAATAAAGCAGCAGCTGTTGCTCCAGCTAGAAAAATAGTCAAAGAGGTATTGGTGCAAAAGGCGGTTAATGGCCCCGTGACTATAAGTGTTCCAGCACAAGGTTTGGTGACCGCTAAAAGACGTATTGAAATATTTTCTGAAGTCCAAGGTGTTTTTAGAATGGGGGCTCAATTGTTTAGGACAGGTCAGTCTTACCGATCAAATGAAATCTTACTGCAAATAGATGCTGCTGAATACTTGGCAAATGTAAAATCTTCAAGGACTAATTTGTACAATCAAATTGCGGGAATACTTCCAGATATTAGGTTAGATTTTTCCAAAGAATACCCTACTTGGCTGGCTTTTTTGAATGCTATAAATGTGGATAAAAATCTTCCAGACATGCCTGAGATGTCAGATGAAAATCTGAAATTATTTGTTTCGGGTAGGGGTGTACTTGGGGCGTATTACAGCGTTAAAAATTTAGAGCAAAGACTTTCTAAATACCAAGTAAGGGCACCATTTAATGGGGTGCTTACAGAGGCTTTAGTCACAGAAGGTACTTTAGTGAGATCTGGACAAAAACTGGGGGAGTTTATTCAGCCTGGTTTGTATGAACTCATGGTATCTATTCCAAAATCTTATGCCTTGAAATTAAATCAAGGTGCTACAGTTTCTTTATCTAATATGGAAGGAAACGAAACATTTACGGGCAAAGTGGTCCGTTTGAATGCAAAAGTAGATCCCAGCACACAGACTACAGCGGTCACTATAGAGATTAATGATCCTAATTTATACGAAGGCGTATACCTCAAAGCAATTTTAGAAGGGAATACCCTTCAAAATGCCATCTCTCTTCCAAGGGCATTAATCAGTGAAGCCAATACGGTCTTTGCTGTAGAGAACAATACGTTAAAGGCAATTCAAGTGACACCCTTACATTATTCAGAAGGTCAAGTTGTCGTTGCTGGAATTCCAGAGGGCCTTGAAATTTTAGCTAAGCCACTTTTAGGAGCTTATGAAGGTATGACCGTAAATCCCATTAGATGAGAAAATTAGTAGCCTATTTTATCAAATACCAAGTAGCGGTCAATATTTTTGTACTGGCGTTTTTTCTTTTTGGAATTTTTGGGGCAAAGGCTTTGAAATCTTCTTTCTTCCCTTTGACAGAATCTAAGATTATACAAATTAGTATCACCTACCCTGGAGCGTCTCCTTTAGAGATAGAAGAGGGTGTGGTGCTAAAAATAGAAGACAACTTAAAAGGCTTACAAGGGGTAGACAGAGTTACTGCAGTAGCTAATGAAAACAGCGGTAGAATTACCGTAGAAATAGAAAAAGGGCTGGACATAGATTTTATGCTCTTGGAAGTAAAGAATGCCGTAGACAGGGTACCCTCATATCCAACAGGTATGGAGCCCTTAGTAGTAGCCAAACAAGAAGTAGTTAGACCAACGATCTCTTTGGCATTAAGCGGTAAGAATGTTCCACTACAGACCTTGAAACAATTGGGAAGAGGAATTGAAAACGATATTAGAGGGATGGAGGGAATTTCTCAGATAATTGTGTCTGGTTACCCCCAAGAGGAAATAGAAATAGCCGTAAATGAAAGCCAACTATTGGCCTATAATTTAGGTTTTACAGAGGTGGCACAAGCTGTGGCAAATGCGAACTTACTCATTACAGGTGGTACAGTTAAAACAGCAGAAGAAGATTTCCTGATCAGAGCTAACAATAAATATTATTTTGGAAAAGAGCTCTCTAACCTCATAGTGAGTACACAACCCAATGGAACATTGGTTCGATTAAGCGAAGTTGCTGAAATAAGAGACCGTTTTGCGGAGTCTCCCAACGCCACTTTTTACGACGGAGAAGAAGCGGTTAATATTACTATTAATAGCACCAATACTGAAGATTTAATCTCCACTGCAACCAAAATAAAAGAATACGCCCTTCAATACAACCAAACTCATGATGGGGTGCATTTAAGCGTATTGAGTGATCAATCCATCACATTGACCCAACGAACAGAATTGTTGGTTAAAAATGCCTGGCAGGGGATGTTATTGGTGTTGTTCTTCTTGTCCCTGTTTTTGAATACTAGGTTGGCTTTTTGGGTAGCTTTTGGTTTACCAGTGGCTTTCTTGGGAATGTTTGCTTTTGCAGGATTATTTAATGTGACTATTAATGTATTGTCTCTATTTGGAATGATCATTGTAATTGGAATTCTTGTAGACGACGGAATAGTGATTGCAGAAAACATCTACCAGCATTACGAACGAGGGAAAAAACCAGTACAAGCAGCTATTGATGGTATTCTAGAGGTAATACCTCCAATTATATCTGCGATTATAACGACTGTTTTGGCCTTTTCTATTTTCTTGTTTTTAGACAGTAGAATAGGAGAGTTCTTTGGAGAGGTCTCCGTGATTGTAATACTCACTTTGGTGGTGTCTTTAGTAGAGGCATTGATTATACTTCCCGCCCATTTGGCCCACTCTAAAGCATTGCAGCCTTTAGATGAAACGCCTAAGGATGGTTTGGCTAGCGTGTTTGCTAAACTCAGAGGCTTTAATGCCATGGGCGAAAAGCTCATGAATTGGATGAGAGATACTTTGTACGCTCCTGTCCTTGATTTTTCCTTAAAGCACAAGTTTTTCACCTTTGCCCTATTTATAATGGCCTTAATTCTCACAGTAGGTTCTGTAGGAGGTGGGATAATTAAAACCGCTTTTTTCCCCAGAATAGCCAGTGATAGGGTTCAAATTACCTTGGTTATGCCCAATGGGACTAATGAAAAAATCACCGATTCCATTATCAGTGTTATTGAAGAAAAATCTGCTGTAGTAAACCGAGAGCTCACAGAAAAATACTTACAACCAGAAGGCAAACCACTCTTTGAAAACACCATTAAGACCATAGGTCCTGGTGCTTCTAGGGCCAGTCTAGAGATTAACTTATTACCCGGAGAGGAGCGCCCAGACAATATAAGGGCAGACATGGTTACTACGCGATTGGCGGAACTCGTTGGCCCAGTAATTGGGGTAGAACAATTGATTTACGGTTCAGGAGGTAATTTCGGAGGCAGCCCGGTATCTGTTTCGCTCTTAGGAAACAATATAGACGAACTCAAAGCAGCCAAGCGAGAGCTCAAAACAGCTCTGGTAGAGAATGATCTTCTCAAAGATGTAGTAGATAATGATCCGGCAGGAATAAAGGAAATTAGGCTAGAACTCAAAGACAATGCCTATGTATTAGGTTTAGATGTTAGAAACGTTATGGCGCAGGTGCGTTCAGGTTTTTTTGGAGCACAGGCACAGCGTTTTCAAAGGGGTCAGGATGAAATTAGGGTTTGGGTTCGCTACAACAAGGAGGATAGGTCTTCTATTTCCAATTTAGAAGACATGAGGATTCAAACACCAAGTGGGGCAAAAGTACCGCTAAGAGAAATTGCTTCTTACCGCATTGAAAGAGGAGATGTGTCTATAAACCACTTAGACGGGAGAAGAGAAATTCAGGTTTCTGCAGATTTAAAAAATCCAAATACCACTAGTGGTAGTGATATTATGGAAGAGATAAAGCTTCATATCATGCCAGATATTCAAGCCAAATACCCTTCTGTAAGTCCTTCTTATGAAGGCCAAAATAGGGAAGCAAATAAACTGACTAAGTCTTTAAACAAGGCAGGAATTCCTATTTTATTTCTCATATACCTCACTATTGCCTTTACTTTTAGAAGTTATACACAGCCCTTATTGTTAATGATTATGGTGCCTATCAGTCTAACAGCAGTAGCTTGGGGGCATTGGATTCACAATTTCCCTATCAATATTATTTCCCTTTTAGGAATTATTGCTTTGATTGGAATTATGGTGAATGATGGTTTGGTGCTCATTGGTCGTTTTAACACTAACCTCAAAGAGGGGATGCCCTTTGACACCGCACTATTAGAGGCTGGAAAATCTCGATTCAGAGCCATTTTCTTAACTTCTATAACAACCATAGCAGGATTGGCACCCTTACTTTTAGAAAAGAGCAGACAGGCACAATTTTTAAAGCCTATGGCCATTTCAATTGCCTACGGAATAGGATTCGCCACCCTTTTGACCCTTGTATTGCTTCCAGTGTTCTTGTCCTTTAATAACAATTTAAAAACAACAGTTAAATGGTTGTGGTCCGGAAATATGCCTACTAAAGAATCTGTAGAAAGAGCTGTACTGGAGGTACAAGAAGCAAAAGATTTAGAAGAAGGCCCTCAATTAACTGAGAAATAAGTATTATGAAAAGGAGTTTGCTATTTTTATTTTGTTCTCTTGGCGCATGGAGCGTTCAAGCACAAATCACTCGTTTAGATAAAGAAGCCGCATTTTCTGCGGCCTTAGATAAAAACTTTGGGATTCAAGTATCTAGAAATCAGCTCAATATTGCAAAGAATAATGCGGCTATTTTAAACAGCGGTTTTTTGCCTTCTGTCTCTGCTACATCTGCAGCAAATTACAACCAGGACAATAGTACCATAGAATTTCCTGGACAAATATTAGCAGACGGAACGCCAAGACCTAATGTAGTTTTAGATCAGGCAGAAGCTCAGCGTTACAATGCAGGGGTACAGGTAAATTATACCTTGTTTGACGGTATGGGTAGGCGTTATAATTACAAGGCACTAAAAAGCAGGTACGCTCTAAGTGAATTACAGCTTAGAGAGACCATTGAGAATACCGTAATTCAGCTTTTTTCTGTG
>CAKZOR010000099.1 GCA_937136755.1 uncultured Flavobacteriaceae bacterium
CCCACAAATGGGGTTTATAGGACTGGTCTTTTAAAATTCGGTATTTAATAATTGCCCCGAAAGCTGCAACAACGCATACTCTGCTAATTTTGCATTGTATTTGGCCGCATTGCTACTGGTCTCTGCATTTAACAAATTCAACTGTGCCTGTCTGAATTCAATGGCGGTAATGGTACCCAACGCATATTGTTCCTCGGTACGTTTAAAATTCACCGCAGATGTTTTCACCAATTCCTCTTGCAAGGCAAAAATAGAGAGGCTATTCTCATACACCTGCCAAGCATTCATGAGGTCTCTTTCAAAACTCAAATCTTGTTGTGCCTTTAAAATTTCCTGGTTATCTAGGGCTAATTTGGCATTTTTTATCCTGGTAAGGGTTTGGCCTCCACTAAATAAATTCCAGGTGAGATTGGCCCCTAAAGCTATATTGTAGTTGGTGTTATTGGTGCCAGGAAAAAAAGCCGATGCCGCACTTTGGTTTAAGTTCCAACCATAACTACCCGTGAGACCCACCCTAGGTAAAAAACCAGACTGACTCACCTTTAGATCGTATTCGTTTATCCTAGTATTGGTCTGGGCGAGCAATAACTGAACATTGTTCTGCTTGGCTCCAGCTAGGAGTGCCTCTACCCTTTGCATGGGCAAGAAAACCACGCTGGTATCTACCCTATAATCCTCTTGAAGGTCCCCGTTGATCAATACTCCGAGATCTCGTTTTGCCGTGCCTAAATTTTGTTGGGCATTCAATAGCGAAATACTGTCATTAGCCACATCTACAGCGGCATTTAATACGGCTAATTTATTGGTCTGCCCCAATTCAAAAGCGTATTGCGCTCTAGTGAGCCTTCGCTTAGAAAGCGTCAAAATATTTTCCAACACCGTCTTGTTCTCTGACAACTGAGCTACCCTGAAATACACAGAAAAAAGCTGAATTACGGTATTCTCAATGGTCTCTCTCAGTTGTAATTCACTTAGGGCGTACCTGCTTTTTAGTGCCTTGTAATTATAACGCCTACCCATACCGTCAAACAAGGTGTAGTTTACCTGTACCCCTGCATTGTAACGCTGTGCTTCTGCCTGATCTAAAACTACATTAGGTCTTGGCGTTCCGTCTGCTAATACTTGTCCAGGAAATTCTATGGTACTATTGTCCTGGTTGTAATTTGCTGCTGATGTAGCAGAAACCGTAGGCAAAAAACCACTGTTTAAAATAGCGGCATTATTCTTCGCAATATTGAGCTGGTTCCTAGACACCTGAATCCCAAAGTTTTTATCCAAGGCAGCAGAAAATGCAGCTTCTTTATCTAAACGTGTAGTTTGTGCTTGAACGCTCCATGCGCCAAGAGAACAAACTAAATATAGTAAACTCCTTTTCATAGTACTTATTTCTCAGTTAATTGAGTGCCTTCTTCTAAATCTTTTGCTTCTTGCACCTCCAATACGGCTCTTTCTACAGATTCTTTACTAGGCATATTTCCAGACCACAACCATTTAACAGTTGTTTTTAAATTGTTGTTAAAGGACAAGAACACCGGAAGTAATACAAGGGTCAGAAGGGTAGCGAATCCTATTCCGTAGGCAATTGAAATGGCCATAGGCTTTAAAAATTGCGCCTGTCTGCTCTTTTCTAAAAGTAAGGGTGCCAATCCTGCTATGGTGGTCACAGAAGTTAAGAAAATAGCCCTGAATCGAGATTTTCCAGCCTCTAATAGTGCGGTGTCAAAGGGCATCCCCTCTTTGAGGTTGGTGTTAAAACGACCAATGAGC
>CAKZOR010000100.1 GCA_937136755.1 uncultured Flavobacteriaceae bacterium
ACCGATGGGCCTATCCATTTTGTCGCGGTCGAGTATTTGGGACGCTCGAAAATGACATTGGACAATACAATACACCTAGAGAAGTTTTCTGGGCTACAGGAGCCTGTTTAGCGGTTCGTACGGAAGTATTTAAAACCATCGGAGGACTTGACTCCATGCTCTTCGCTCACATGGAGGAAATAGATCTCTGCTGGAGGATGCAACGTGCGGGATTCCAAGTGTGGGTGCAGCCAGAAAGTACTGTATATCATCTAGGAGGAGCGACATTAAGCGCTGATAATCCCCAGAAGACATTCTTAAATTTTCGGAATAATTTGATCATAATAATGAAGAATCTGCCCCATTTCGCTGCTTTGGGAGTCATCTTCATCCGTTTGATACTTGACGGTCTAGCGGGCATCCAATTCTTGTTTGCAGGAAAGCCCCGACACACCTTCGCTATTCTTCGAGCTCACTTCGCTTTTTACGGAAAGTTTACAGGCATTCAGCGTGCTAGAGCTCGAACAAGCAAATACCCCTTTAAACGCTTCGCTGACCTTAAAGGAACCTACCCAAATTCAGTCGTTTGGCAATATTATGGTAAGGGTAAAAAGCGTTTTTCGGACTTCTATTAGTTGATATAGGTATACATGTGGCCAACATTTAAAGGTGAAGAATGGGACAAAGGAATGGACCAATTCGCCGAACAGCATTTTATGGTGCTGGATCAATTCTTACCTCCATCTGTTTTGGAAACAGTGTGTAGGTATTTCGCGACGGTTGGGGTTCTCGGAATATAAACCATGTCTCGGTAATGAGATAATATTTACTACACCCGATGGAATTCCCCGCTTAGCGGGAGGAATTGGTGCAAAGTTGATATTGAATTCATACAATGACCGCTAAAGTTGTCTTAACTTGGGTGTAACAAAATCATTAATCATGAGACGAATACTACTAAGTGTCCTTTTGTTGTTTGGCGCTATGCTTTCAGCACAAACCTTAACCCAGACCATTCGTGGTACGGTGGTCGATTCAGAATCAAAGTTTCCACTAGCAGATGCTATGGTAGTTTGTGATGCACAACAAGCGTTCACAGATGAATACGGTCAATTTTCTTTCGACGTGGAGATCGGGCGTAAGGTGGTTGCGGTCCAATTATTTGGCTACGAGCCCAAGAGTACTATAGTGGAACTTAATTCCGCAAAGCAAGCAGTAATTCGTGTAGAGATCACTGAAAGCACGGTGAAACTCGACGAGGTTCAGGTCGTTGCAGCTCCCAGAGGTGATGTGAAAAATGAGATGGCCTTGGTATCTGCGCGGAAATTTTCTGTTGAAGAGACCAATGAGTGTTTTAGGACTTAGAGTCACTACAAATCGAATTTTCTCTGCGTAATTTTCTTGGCCAGATTCCCATCCATTATTAGAATATAGGGGAAAATACAATTCAAAATAATCGGTCACTAAATTGAGTCTAATTCCTGAATCATATACCAAACGCTCTTTGTAACCTTTGTTTTTGACAAAACCAAAATCAGTGTAAAACTCTACCCACCGGTACAAATTAATACTAGCATTGGTTGTAGCGATCCATTGATTGGCAAAAGGTCTATCTAATTTAGATTTAAAACCACCCTCAGCTATAATAATTTGCTGTGAATACAATCCTTGGTCTTCAGATCTTCCCAGGAAGCTATAATCAAATAAGTAGTCTGTTGGACGGTCTAAGGCAAAGCTAAAGAAGTCTCCTTTGGTTTCGTTTCTGATAAAACTTCCCGCAAAAAAACGAATATTGAATTGTCTGTTGTTTTCGAATAATCTTCTGTATTCAATTTCAAAAGACAGTTTGGAAAAATCTTTGGCTTGTTGTGCATCTAAATTCCATGAAAAGTACTTTAAAATTCCATTGTCATTTGATCCATAACGCATATTGAGCACACCGTAATTGGGCGCCTGACTCTGAGCGTCTACAGGCATAGAAGGATTTGGATCTCTTTGCACTTGCACATACCTCAATTGTAAGAAGTCTTTCTTGTTAGATCTAAGGTCTTCAGGTCTCCAACCCATTGAAAATGATGGAGTCAGGGTAGTGTAGCGCGCATTTTCTGTATATTGATAACTAGAAGCCCCTAAATTATAATTCGTCACATATAATCGCTTATTTTGATGGTATTTTCTGTAGTTGAACCGCCCATATCCCACAAACTTTTTACCTTTTAATCCATATGAGGGCGAGAAATCATAATTAAAAGGTCTTTCTAGTACAGTTTTATTGTACAATCTTATTCCAGGGGTTAATCCGTCGTAAATATTAAAATTTGCTATAGGTACATAAAAAACTTGGTTGTAATTAGGATCTTCTAGGTCTTTGAAAAACTGAAACTTGAGTTTTTTGTTACTAGAAAACCAACCATTAAGCGATTTCCAATTGTCTCGCTGATTAAATTCAGGGATTTTTTGATTGAAGTTTAATACCAGTTTGTCTTCTAACTGATTGGGGATCTTAAAACTTCCAATACTATCTATACCAGTAAACCAATACTGAGACACTACACTATCTTTTTTTAAACCAAATACTGAAATAGGTACTCTGGTCTTTTGCTTGTTTTTTATGGTAAAAGTTATTGAATCTGGTGATGCAGAAGCTTTGGTTATCTTAAAATCAATTTTGTTTTTTGTGGCTATATAGGTATCGAAAAACCAATCTACATTTTTAGGGGTGTACTTTTCTAAAGTGCTTTTAAAGTCTTTTGTAGCAATATTAGCCCCTTTGTGCGCTTGATAAAAGTCTCTAATACATTGTTCTAATACACCCTCGCCTAGATAATCTTCTAAATAAGCCAGTCCCAAACCAGCTTTGTATTTGTTGGCTATTTGTTGGTTGAATTTTATTAAAGAGTCGTTGGAGGTCGTGAGTGGTTGGTCTAAGTTGCGTCTTGCTGTTAAATTATACAATAGTGCATACTGATCGTTAAAGTCTAATTCAGATAAATGAAGGCTTCTCACTCCCCAGTAGGAAGCTATTTTTCCTAATAGTTTTTGATTGGGATAATAGGTCTCCACATATTTGATCATATTGAAGTTCACCAATGCATCTATGACCCAATGTTCTTTTCTTGGATTAACAAAAAAACTCTCCCTAAATAAGGTGTACAAACTCGTTTTTAATAAGCTTAATTCTAACTTAAAGGATTCTTCATAAGGGCTTACAAAACTGGGTAGTTTATTTAATCCATAGAGTGGGTTTCTGTCATAATTCATTTTAGTCACCAATAGTTGATCTAAAGGAATAGTGCCAATTTTATTCTCAATGAATGAAAAAACTTTAGAGACTGCAGCTATTTCTATAGCTGGCTCAAGATTTTCTCCCCTTAAATCAGTAACTAAAATGGTGCTTTTAAGTGGGTATCTCACAAAATTATTTTCATTGGTTAGATACATTTCTGCCCCTTTTTTCTGCTGAGCAGTTAGCGTAGCCCACCTTTTATTGCCTTTGACTTGTTCTAAAGTTTCTTTGTAATTTGAATTTAATACCAACTTTTTATCGTAGTTTATTTTTATTACTGTGTTGGTAATATCAGTGTAAAGGTCTTGCAAATCTTTGTTCGAATAGAGCAACCACTCTTTGTCTTTATAAACAGCTGGGGTAAGGTACCAATCCTTAAGAAAATATCCCCCTTCAGAATCATATCCATAAGAGGTGTATTTGTTTGGTGGTAACTTAACAGTATAAGTGAAGGTGATAGTTTCGTAATCACCCGGAGCAATAGGTCTATTGAGGGAAAGACCAATAATATCTTTTTCTTTGGTTCTCCACCAAGGAAGGGAGTAGTAATTCTGATCTACTGCGCCAATGAGGTCAGTTCCACCCCTGAGTTCTTTAGAGGCTAGATGAAGATTTTTCTTAAAATCGTCTGCAAAGCGACTCGCTAATGGAGTGTCCTTATGGGCATAAGCATTTGCCCAATCATTAAAATACAAAACGCTAAGGGTGTCTGCACTATGATTGGTATAGGTAAATTCTTGTTGAATTTTTATTTCTTTAGTCTCACTATTCAGACTGGCACTAATTTTATTGACATGCTGACCCATTCCCCAAAGGGGAAATGCGAAAAATAAGAATAAAAAAAGCTGCTTAAAATTCATTAAAAATTATACTGTTTTAGAAGTTAGGACTTAGCGATTTTCCTTTGTAAAAAGCATTTATATGATTGACCACTTCATCTTCATTATCTGCCATTTGCAATAAGTCTAAATCTTTTTCAGAGATATTTCCGTTTTCTAAGAGGGTGCTTTTTACCCAATCTAAAAGTCCAGCCCAAAAAGTTCGGCCAACTAAAATAATGGGGAATTTTTCTATTTTATTCGTTTGAATTAGGGTAATGGCTTCAAATAGTTCATCTAAAGTTCCAAATCCTCCCGGCATAACCACAAATCCTTGAGAATATTTTACAAACATGACTTTTCTCACAAAGAAATAATCGAATTGTAAGTTTTTATCATGATCGATGTATGGATTGTCATGTTGTTCAAATGGCAAATCAATATTGAGCCCTACAGAGGTGCCTTTTTCCAAATGTGCCCCTAAATTTCCAGCCTCCATAATCCCTGGACCTCCTCCGGTAATAACACCATATCCCTCTTGAGCTATGCGTTGGGCTATTTTTGTAGCCAATTCATAATATGCTGTTCCAGGTTTGGTTCTTGCAGAGCCAAAAATAGAGACGCAAGGCCCTATCATACTCATTTTTTCATATCCATTCACAAACTCTCCCATGATTTTAAAAAGGGCCCATGAATCATTGGTTTTTATTTCATTCCAACCTTTAAAGTGTATTTCTTTTCTCATAGATAACGGGGCTATAAGTTATAAATCTAATTCTTTTTTTAAAAAACGAGCGGTATGACTCTTTTTATGGCTGGCTACTTCTTCAGGCGTACCTGTCGCTATAATCTCTCCTCCTCGAGCGCCGCCTTCATATCCTATGTCTATGAGGTGGTCTGCAATTTTAATCACATCTAAATTGTGCTCTATCACTAACACAGTATTGCCTTTGTCTACCAATTTTTGAAGTACTCCAAGCAATACTCTAATGTCTTCAAAATGAAGGCCAGTGGTAGGTTCATCTAAAATATAAAGGGTATTTCCTGTATCTCTCTTAGACAATTCAGCGGCCAATTTTATGCGCTGCGCTTCTCCTCCAGACAAAGTGGTAGATTGTTGTCCTAGGGAAATATAGCCCAGACCAACATCCTGAATGGTCTTTAGTTTTCTGTAAATTTTAGGTATTGCTTCAAAGAAAACTACAGCCTCATCTATGGTCATTTCTAAGACATCTGAAATAGATTTTCCTTTAAACCTAATTTCTAGGGTCTCCCTATTAAACCTCTTACCATTACAGGTTTCACAAGGGACATATACATCTGGAAGAAAATTCATTTCAATGACACGTAATCCCCCCCCTTGACAGGTTTCGCATCGGCCTCCGGCCACGTTAAAACTAAACCTTCCTGGTTTGTAACCCCTAATGGTCGCTTCCGTAGTTTTAGTGAATAAGCTTCTAATTTCACCAAAAACATCTGTGTATGTGGCTGGATTAGACCTAGGTGTTCTGCCTATGGGTTGTTGGTTTATATCGATCACTTTGTCAATATGCTCTAGGCCAGAGATTTTCTTATAAGGCATGGGCTTTTTAACACCATTAAAAATATGGGCGTTTAAAATAGGGTAGAGGGTCTCATTGATCAAGGTAGATTTACCCGATCCAGACACCCCAGACACTCCAAACACTCCAGACACTCCAGACACTCCAAACGTTTTACTTTTTTCGAGTTGAGTTATTAAAGGCAAAAAGGAACACACTACCGGCCGTTCATACATTCACTTAGATCCTAATGCCTTGCAA
>CAKZOR010000101.1 GCA_937136755.1 uncultured Flavobacteriaceae bacterium
AGTGTCTAATTTGGCCCTTACTTCATCTGGCATCTGATATAAATTGGGGAAATCTTCTAAGTCTTTTTGTCCAGAAAAATAAAAATAAAATGCGTCTGCAAAATATTCCTTAGCATTCTTTTTCGCATATTCTGACACAAAATAAGTAGCCCATAATTCCTCCCATTCCCCCCAATTAACTGGAGAATCTTCTCTTAAAGACCAAGTATGGCCTATCTCATGAGTAAACATATATAAATCTGGGGTTTTGGTAAAACAATAAATATACCCTTCATTGCCTATGCAATTTGCCTCAGCACCACAAGTGTATGTCCGGCCCCCAAATACGCTAATGGTATTTAAATTATTTGCTCCGTCAGTATTTGATAAATCTTCTAAGGAACGGTCAAAATTTGGCTTAATATGGCTTAAAAAATCTGCTTCTCCTTCATATAAATCTGCTTCATACCTCCATTTTACACCCTTGTAATTTACAACACCTACTTCTTTATACACCAGCTCAGTTAATGGCGCTGTAGTGATGTTTTTGTCCGGGATATTAAGTATGGCCAATTGGGCCCTAAAAGTGTCTCCGAATTTATAGGGATTAATATCCCAAGGGGTGCCGTATTTATCCCTCCCATCAAATTTAGCGCCAATAAATTCTTTGCCGTCAATTTTTCCTTGGTCCCCATAATCCCATATGAACTCATATATTTCAGAGGGCGCTTCCGGTGTTTGGGCATTTGGTGCATTAGAGTAATAAACCTGCATATTTAGGGCCACATCACTTTGAATGTTAGAAGTGACTAGTCTGGGCATTTCATTGTGAGAAGTCATAAAAAAAGAATTTCTATCCCCTTCAGTGTAAACCACATTGTTATTTTCATCTAATTGAATGATATAAAAAGCGCCATTAACTTCATACACTTTATGTGAGGATCCTGTTAGAGACACTACCGCTACTCGCTCTGTGTATTCTACTTCTGTTTCTACGCCATTGGGGTAAGAATAGCCCCTTTGGGTCAACAGAACGGTATTGGTGTTTGAGTCAAAATCTGGTCCATTTGATTGGTCTGTATCATTACCAGAAGAATTATCTTGATTACTATCTGAGTCACTGTCAGATCCGCTTCCTGCATCACTGTCTGTGTCTGAAGTGGCTGAATCTATGTCTTCTACCTGCTCTTTAGGCGCTTTGGATTGGTCTGGTTGTTCTAAAGGGGTGTCGTCTGAGGAACACCCTAGTGTGACGATGAGAAAAAAAATTAAAACATTAGGCTTTTTCATGGATATTTGGTTTGAAACCAAATTAGCCAAACTTATTTCCGATTAAAAACCAATCCCACAATTTCACTCTAAAATGAATCTTTTTCTTTAATTATTGAAACTATTTATTAACAGCAATTGTCTCCTTTGTAATGAAAGGGTCTTTCATTGATATATACATCCGACATTTCCTTTAAACGCAAAATGTTCGTCAACATATAATTTTATAATTTAAATATTGGCACCAAACTTTTTATAGGCTTCATAAAAACTGGTATAGGACTTATAGCCCACCATTAAACTTACTTCCTTTAACATTAAATTAGAATCATTTAAAGCCAGAAGCGCTTCTGCTTCCTTAATTCTCAAAAAATTCTTTAATTCATTCATGGTGTATTTTGAATACACTCTAATCATAAATGAAATATGACTTGCTGGAATATTGGTTTTTTGAGAAATGACTGTAAGGTTAAACTCGGTTGTTTTATAAGAATCCGTATCTGAAAGAAATGCTTCTATTTGTGTTTTGTAGAGATCTATTTTAGAGTACATATTTCTTTGTAAAGAAATATCTTTATCACTAGAAATAACACGGGCTGTTTTTAACCATATCTCTGCCTCTGGTTCACTTATTTTTTCTACACCAGAAATACCATATAGTAGTAAGGGTTCATTAAACATTCTAAAAAAACAGTATAGCCAAAATAGCGCATTGAGAAGAAGTAGAAATTCATTTGCTGTGGGCATTAATTTATAATCTCTAATAAACATTATTATTAAAGAAATTAAAGAAAATCCAATTCCACCAGTTATAATAGCGCTCCAAACTTTAATGATTTTAATATCATTTGAAAATTTTAGAGCACCTCTTTGATTTTTTGCAAATTCTAAATAATTTTTAAGTGTAAAAATAAAGTGCCATAACACGAAGGATACCATAGCAATAGGAGTTAAAAAATAGCTACCAAAAACTACGTTGTGATAATCTTCACTTTCATATCCTTTACTTTTTAAAATAATAAAAACAAATAGAATAATAGGGGCTAACAAAAATTTATATGAAATTTCATTTTTTGATTTAGATACATTTAAAATACTTTTAATGTAAGCATAAAGAAGAGGAAATGCTATTAATACTAAAGGTCTACTGTATAATACAATCCACTCCAAAATTTCTTTTTTAAAAGTTAAATGAAGTCCTACTAAAAAAATTCTAAGTGAAATTATTAAAATAAGTGCAACGGCATATTTATTATAATAGCTATTTGCTTTTCTTTTTGAAAACAAAATAGATGCTAATAAAAAACCAATAAGGCTAATGGAGACCAACAATAAGGCGTATAACATTTTAGGTAAAATTCTTTGGGTAAAATGAATTAGCGATTTAAATATACATTTTTCATTTGAGTGTGTAAAGTCTTTGATAATTAAATTCATAAATCATATAAAAACATCCGTAAAACGAGAAAAGGGATCTCATCATTTTTTGTTGCAACATATTGTTTATATAATTGTTTTAGAGCAAAAGTTTAGTTAAACAAATGAATAAAACGAAACCTTTTCTACTTCCAAATCTAAACCCTCTGTAATAGAGGGTTTTTTTAAATTTATTCCAAAATCATGAAAAATTTAATTACCATATTTATTGTATCCTTTTTAATTTCGTGTAGTTCAGAGAATGCAGATTCTGTTAGCGTTCCCGAACCAACACCCATTAGCAAACCTGTAACACCAGCACCGGTGGTGAAGTACACTTTAAGTGTCACTGCAGGAGAAGGAGGAACTGTATCTACCACAGGAGGTGAATATGAGTCAGGACAGACTGTTTCTGTGACAGCTACGCCTGAGGGAGAATACTTATTTAAAGATTGGTCAGATGGCAATACAAATGCTACAAGGACTATTACAGTATCCTCAAATATTAACCTAACAGCCAACTTTGAGAAAAGAAAGTATCCTCTAACTATAAATATTGAGGGAGAGGGTGAAGTATTAGAAGAGATAGTAAACGCAGGTAGAACAACTGATTATGATTCAGGAGCTACTGTTAAACTAACTGCAGTACCTTCTGAAGGATGGGAGTTTGTAGGCTGGACAGGAGCAATAGCGTCTGCTGAGTTAGAAATTGAAATATTAGTGAGTGAGGCTAAAACTATTTCTGCGGTTTTTTCTCTAATTACAAACGCTTCAGATTATAACCCAGTCAATCAAACAGTTACACTGAATATTTATGATATAATAGGTCCTGACGAATACGGTTATCCTATATTCTCAGAGTCTCCAACAATAATTACTGTACCTGTTATTAGTGTTGAAGGTTCAAGACATAAGATCTACAATCCTGAGCCCGATAGTTATAAAATTATTGAATTAGATATAGAAAATAATGTTGTTTATCAAGATAATGGAGACTATTATATGGTTACTCACGCATCGCTTCCTGTATTTAAAACACAAGTAATTACGCCTTCGGGTTTAAATACTACGATTAGGTTAGACTATTTTGAATCATTTACTAACGGTGAACCATATTATGAATACATAACAGACTATTCGAAACACATTCAAGGAAAAGAATTAATAGCTGTTAAACAAAAAATTATTGGATTTGGAGATGAACCTTTATGGACTCCCTACAACGATGATATAGCTTGGAGATCTGGTAAGCTTAGACATACAATATTTGGTGGTGAAGGTCTTTCAGATTTAGCGTATAGTAAAATGGATTCAATAGCTTATAATATTGAGTTAGATACTGGCATTTTTAAAGATATTAAAATAAAATATGAAGTTAACTTGTATGAAAATGAGGATGAGGTAATATCACAATTAAATCCTTATAATGGAGGTGATGGGGGATTTGATGAAATGGTAAAAGGAATGAAAGGGACAGACGCTGCTAAATATTTAGAGGAAATATACTTAATTGGAGGAAGGGAATATTTTGCCGTAGCGATAGGTGCAGCTGGTGTAATTAAATTTCTTACCACAGGAGATAAGACAAGAGATCTATTTTCACACGAAATGGGTCACGTATGGCAGTTAAGATCGCATATAGGAATTCCTTCAATAGATCAAAAAGAATGGGATGCGTTATATGATAGTGGCGTTTTTGTGTCAAATTATGGAATGGATAATCCACAAGAATTCTTTGCAGAAGCATTTATGATTTATTGGGACCCAAACTTTAACAATCCGAATATTATAGATCCTGATACTGGTGAGCCACAATACACGCTTCCAGCCTCTGTTGAAGCAAAATTAGATTCTTATTTTAAAAATTAATTAAAAAAATCTGATTACCCTAGCCTAACAACTTTGTCATCCTTGGTCTTTAATATGTAGGATAAATATTTTTTATAATTCAAATTTTAATGAACTTAAAGTTTTTTCTCAGCGTTTTTCTCTTCTTGCTTTGCATTCAAAGTTCCAGCGAAGCAGTGATCCAAAATAAAAGCAGTAAGCTGAGTTTTTTCAATAGCATGTTAAAAAAATTCATTTCTAAAAGTATCCAAAAAGTTGCTTTGCTGTACCTTTATAAAAAAATAGCATGGCCAATAACGTATTAGGAACTCCTTTAGAAACTTG
>CAKZOR010000102.1 GCA_937136755.1 uncultured Flavobacteriaceae bacterium
TCAATTGAAAAGGTTAAGGCAAAGAAGGCATTGTTGTCACTAATGTTTTTATTGGGAAGTATAAACTTTTCTTTGGCCCAAGGGGCCGATGCCACTTCTCAAGACACCCACGCTCACAGTACTACAGCCCAAACAGACATTCAAGTAGCCCTTGATAAAACCACTGTAACCCCCGAACATGCCGCTAAATTTGGTGCCATTGTGATCCAAGACGATGGTGGAAGAATGAAGCCAATCAACACTTTTGCTTCAGAACTGTTGCGAAAACTGAGCTTTAAGACCAAATACGAGGGGCTTAATCCGGACCAAGTATTGCTTTCCATGATGCTCAATCCAGCACTTTGGTATAATACGCCTTTTATTGCCCTTGACAAAAAAGGTCAAAACGACAGTCTTAGAAATATTTTAGGATTGCCTTCAGGACAGCGAATGGTCAAGGCAACAGATTTCTTTGACACTGCTGGGGCCTATAAATTAGCACCATATTTGCAAGATGCCTATGCGACTACCAACCCCAATAAATTTCAAAAAGATTTCCAAGATATTGACCTTAGATTGGGCTTATTGAATAGGGCTTTAGGAGGAGAAATTATTAAAATATTTCCGCTTTTAAACGACGAGAATAATAAATGGATCTCTGCCGTGGAATACCGTTCTGGTACCCATGTCATTAGTGATAGTTTGTATGCCAACTTTGTCAAAAATGCGGTTCCTTTCTACTTAATGACATTAGAGAAAGCCATTGCAACTGGAGATTATAGTTCAGCAGACAAATTATTAGAGGCCTTTACTGAGAACCAAAACAATCACGGTAGTGAGATTATGCCTGCTCCTGAAAAGATTCAGGCAGAGATTTTCTACAACGAATTAGATATTTTTAATAAACTTTATAAGTACTATGCCCTCATTGGAGTACTCATGTTCTTCTTTTTAGTTTTTCAAATCTTTAAAGACAGACGCATACTGCGCTATGGGATTTTTGGTTTTAAGGGCTTGGTATATCTATTGTTTGTATCCCATACCGGTGGATTAATTTTGAGATGGTACATCTCTGGACATGCTCCTTGGAGTGACGCCTATGAGAGTATTTTATATGTTTCCTGGGCTACTTTGGCCATGGGAATAGCTTTAGGGAGAAAAAGTGATTTAACCCTAGCAGCTACTACTTTTGTCACGTCTATGCTCTTATGGATTGCCCACCAAAGTTGGGTAGATCCTGCGGTAGCTAACTTAGTTCCAGTACTGGACAGTTATTGGCTTATGATACATGTAGCGGTGATTGTAGGGAGTTATGGACCTCTAACTGTTGGAATGATACTCGGAATAGTGTCTTTGATATTAATGATCATGACCAACGAAAAAAATAAGAAGCGTATGGACCTCAATTTAAAGGAGCTTACCATCATTAATGAGCTGGCCTTAACAGTAGGGCTGATCATGCTTACCATAGGAAACTTCCTTGGAGGCCAATGGGCCAACGAAAGTTGGGGTAGGTACTGGGGTTGGGACCCAAAGGAAACCTGGGCCTTAATTTCTATTTTGATCTATGCCTTTGTTATTCACACCAGACTGGTGCCAGGACTTAGGGGTAGGTGGACCTTTAATTTTCTCAGTATAGTTGCCTATGCCAGTATTATGATGACCTATTTTGGGGTGAATTTCTACCTGGTAGGATTGCATTCTTACGCCAGTGGTGCCCAGGTCATTACTCCAAGCTTTATATGGTACTGTGTGGTGGGAGTGATACTACTTGGAGGCATCAGCTTTTGGAAACACAATAAAGTATTTAAAAAATAAGTACTTTTAAAAAAGATCAAAACACCGCTTATGGAACTTAAAAAAACCGGCATTAATACGCTTTGCACCCATTATGGAGAATTAGAAGACCCCCTTTACAAAGGAGCGGTTTCACCCTTATATATGAGTACTTCTTATGCTTTTGAAGACGTAGAAGTAAAACGCTATCCCAGGTACTTTAACACGCCCAATCAAGTAGCTTTAGCTAAAAAAATTGCAGCTTTGGAACACAGCGAAGCCGCCTTGATTTTCGGAAGTGGTATGGCCGCAGTAAGTACAGCTATGTTGGCTTTTTTAAGTGCAGGAGACCATGTAGTATTACAGAAAACACTCTACGGAGGGACCTATAATTTTGTTGTAGAAGAATTAGAGCGCTTTGGAATTGCATACACGTTTACAAAAGGATTGGCTCCAAATGATTTTGAAGCGGCCTTACAAGACAACACCAAAGTAATATATATAGAAACGCCCTCTAATCCATTACTCACCATTACAGATTTAAAAGCAGTGGGAACTATGGCTAAAAAAGCGGGTATTGTGAGTATGATAGACAACACTTTTGCCAGTCCAGTAAACCAAAACCCTGCAGATTTTGGAATAGATGTGATCATTCACTCTGCCACGAAATATATGGGTGGGCATTCTGATATCTGTGCAGGAGCTGTAACAGCTTCTCAGGCACATATTGACCAGGTGTTTAGATTGGCTAAAAACTTTGGAGGTTCTCTGAGTGATTATACGGTTTGGTTGCTCGAAAGAAGCATAAAAACCATGGGAATACGCGTCAAGGCTCAAAATGAAAATGCCATGAAAATGGCTACTTATTTGGAAGGACACCCTGAGGTGTCTAAGGTGTATTATCCTGGCCTCAAAAGCCATCCGGATCATGCATTGGCCGCTGCACAAATGAGTGGTTTTGGAGGTATGTTGTCTTTTGAATTAAAAGAAGGTTTAGACGCGAGTGCTTTTCAAAAAGCCCTGCAATTAATTAAACCTTCTATGAGTTTGGCTGGAATTGAGAGTACTTTACTCTCGCCAACCCTTACCTCACATGCCCTTTTGACTCCTGAAGAAAGAAAGCACCAAGGCATTGCAGACGGTTTAATCCGTTTTTCTGTAGGCATTGAAGAAGTAGAAGCTTTACAATCAGATATTGACCAGGCCATTAAAAGCCTGCTATAAAATAAACAAATGAAACTAGATATTCTCGCCTTTGGGGCACATCCAGACGACGTTGAATTAGGCGCAGGCGCTACCATTGCTAAGGAAATAAGCCTTGGTAAAAAAGTAGGAATTGTAGATCTAACAAGGGGGGAACTCGGCACCAGGGGAACGGCCGCGATTAGAGATGCAGAAGCCAAAGCTGCTGCAGCCTCTTTAGGCGTATTGGTTAGAGAGAACCTGGAATTGGCAGACGGTTTTTTTAAAAACGATTCAGAGAGCCAAATGCGAGTCATAGAAATGATTAGAACCTACCAGCCTGAGGTTGTTTTGTGTAATGCTATTCAAGACCGTCATATTGACCACGGGAAGGGGAGTTCATTGGTCAGTGATGCCTGTTTTTTAAGCGGTCTCGTTAAAATAGAAACTAAAAACGCTCAAGGAGCTCCTCAGCAAGCTTGGAGGCCTAAACAAGTGTACCATTATATTCAATGGGAAAATCTCACCCCTGACTTTGTAGTGAATGTGTCCGGGTTTTTAGATCAGAAAGAAAAATCAATTTTGGCCTATGCCTCCCAATTTTTCGATCCTAGCAGTAAAGACCCAGAGACCCCTATTTCTTCTAAAAACTTCTTAGATTCTGTTCGTTACCGAGCACAAGACTTAGGGAGGCTTATAGGCGTAGCCGCCGCTGAAGGTTTTACAGCAGAAAGGCATGTAGCGGTAGAACGCTTAGATGGACTGATATAGCCTTTAAATCTTGTATTCTGTTGACTACCAACTGGATTGATTTTTTTTAAAAATACCCTCTATTTTTTTTTGAAAGCTAGGAGGAAATAAATTATATTTGCAGCCAATTACAAATGGTGGTTGTAGCTCAGCTGGTTAGAGCGCTGGTTTGTGGTACCAGAAGTCGCCGGTTCGAACCCGGTCTTCCACCCAGAATTAAAGCCTTACTTTTAAGTGAGGCTTTTTTTGTGGCTTTAATTAAGGTCACAAAAAAATCCCCAGCTCTCACTGGGGATTGAATTCTTAACGTATTCAGCGCTTATTTACCCGCCTTGTCTACGGTAATTCTATTGGCTCTATTCGCCAGTTCCCAAGCCGTATAAAATACCAAACGACTTCTGTTTTCTAATAAGTCATAATTGATTTTATCTGGAGTATCTCCAGGTTTGTGGTAGTCTGCGTGTGTACCGTTAAAATAAAATATAATTGGAATATTATTTTTTGCAAAGTTGTAGTGATCAGATCTGTAATAAAAACGGTTTGGATCATTCTCATCATTATAGGTGTAATCTAACTCAACTTTAGTGTACTTTTCATTAACTGCTTCTGATAGTTCGTGTAGCTCTGTGCTTAACTTGTCAGATCCAATCAGGTAAATGTAGTTTCTGTCTCCTTTTCTTTCAGGATCTATTCTGCCCACCATGTCAATATTTAAATTGGCTACCGTGTTGGCCAATGGAAAAATAGGGTCTACATCTGTGTAGTACTGAGATCCTAATAATCCTTTTTCTTCTCCGGTTACATGTAAGAAAACAATAGATCTTTTAGGTCCTTTTCCTTTGTCTGCAGCTGTTTTAAAAGCTTCTGCTATTTCTAACAAAGCTACTGTTCCAGAGCCGTCGTCGTCTGCGCCATTGTGAATTTCTCCCTTGCTGTTTACCCCTACGTGGTCTAGGTGAGAAGAGATTACAATATATTCCTCTGGCAATTCACTTCCTTTTAAGAAAGCCACTACATTTTCTGATTGTACTTCTTTATTGGCACTCTTTACCGCAAAAGACATGGGTAAGTCTAATACCCTTGCTTGGTGGTCCGTAGCAATATTTGAGAGCATTTTGTTGGCTAATTCTGTGTTCACGAAAAAAGATGGCATACTTTCTTTAGCCAAAGCTTTAATACCCATGCTGCCACTATCATTATCTTTCATATAAGAAAACCTTCTTTGGTAGCGGTCAAAATTAGCTTGATCAAAGAAAAGCACTGCAACAGCACCTTTTTCTTTAGCTACTGCCACTCTTTTTGAAAGGGCTTCAGAAATATTACTCCACTTACTGGCTTCTTCAGATCCAGAAAGTAGAAATTGACCGTTGGCATCTTTGGGTTCTCCAGATTTTACAAGAACTACTTTACCGGCTACATCTAAATTAGCGTAATCTGAATACTCCCCTTCCTCAATTCCGTATGCTGCATATACGATTTGATCAAAATCTCCCTCAAAAGAAGAGAATCCCATAAATCCTGATCCATTTTCCATAGAAATGTCACCCATAGTCAGTTGTCCGGTGGGCACTTTTCTAACTTCTAATGCAATGGGTTGGAAATAATCATCTCCACCTTTAGCCGCAGGAATGCCTAAAGAGACATATTGCTCTTTTAAGTATGCAACGGCCATTTTTTGTCCAGGTTCCCCTGTTTCTCTTCCTTCAAATTCATCTGAGGCATAAGTGTACAAATGTTCTTTAAGTTCTGCTTCTGTAATTGTTTTAGCAAACGGTTTTGGGTTTGCCATTTTGGCGCTCACTTGTTTTTGCGCTTGAAGTGTACCCACGGTTAATCCGAGGGTTATCAGTAATAATTTTCTCATTGTTTAATTGGTTTAAAATATAAGTACGTCTAAAATAGTAAAATAAGCCTAATAGGCTTTGTTTTTAAGAAAATATTAAGGCCTTGACCCCACAATAGAAAGGCAGCCTATTAAAAGGATATTAGACCATATGGATATGCCATATTTTATGTTTATTTTAGTAGGCAACCAACCAAAAAATCAATCTAATGCAAACTATAGCTTGGAAAGGCGTTATGCCAGCAGTCACTACAAAATTTACCTCAGATGATCAGTTAGACCTTAAATTGTTTTCTAAGAATATTCAAGCACAGTTAGCGGCTGGAGTTCATGGGATTATTTTAGGAGGTACACTCGGTGAAGCCAGTACCTTGAGCAAAGCAGAAAAAAACACTTTAATTTTGCATACGGTAGAGGAAGTAAACCAGCAGCTGCCTGTGGTCATTAATATTGCAGAACAAACTACTAAAGACGCCGTTGCTGCGGCACATGCTGCACAAGAAGCTGGCGCCAAAGGATTGATGATGTTGCCGCCCATGCGTTATAAAGCTACCGCAGCAGAAACTGTCGCCTATTTTGAGGCAGTAGCTGGCAGTACAGATCTTCCCATCATGATATACAATAACCCGGTAGATTACGGGATAGAAGTGACTATACCCATGTTTGAGTCGCTGTTAAAGCATCCTCAAATTCAGGCTGTAAAGGAATCTACAAGGGATACGACCAATGTGATTAGACTTCAAAATGCTTTTGGCGAAAGATTGAGTATTCTATCTGGAGTAGACACCTTAGCGCTAGAAAGTATGCTTCTTGGCGCTCAGGGGTGGGTGGCAGGTTTGGTATGTGCTTTTCCAGCAGAAACAGTGGCCATTTATGCTTTGGCAAAAGCAGGGCGTATTGAGGAAGCTACAGATTTATACAAATGGTTTATGCCATTGTTAGAACTAGATATAAACCCACAATTGGTGCAGAATATAAAAATGGCAGAAGTGGCCACCCGTATTGGATCTGAATATGTGAGACTCCCCAGAATGCCTTTACAAGAACCAGAACGCTCAAGGGTCGCACAAATTATTGCTACTGCTTTGGCCACTAGGCCACAATTACCGGATTATAAGTCACTTTTATGAGGCTAAAGTTTCAGATATGACTTTGAATATTATCCTCACCAACTAATTAATGTCTTTAATAACAAAATAGTCGCATTTTAAACTATACTCTATGAATATCATTACAAAAAACCTGATTGGTTACGCCTACAGTGCAGTAGGTAATGAAACTTTTTCTAGCTACAATCCAAAAGATCAATCAGACACTCCTTGGGTATTTAAGAATGCTACGCTTGAGGAGTTGAAAAAAGCCACTGCTTTAGCGAAAACAGCTTTTAATCCATACAAATCAATGTCTGTTGCCAGAAGGGCTGCGTTTTTAAGGGCCATAGCCAAAGAGATTTTGGCATTGGGAGATTCTTTAACTACCGTATATACTACAGAGACTGGATTGCCCAAGGGCAGGGCAGAGGGAGAGCGCGCTAGAACTATAGGGCAGTTAGAAGCCTTTGCTAATGCCATAGAAAATGGCCAATATTTGCAACCTATCATAGACCAAGGAGACGCCAACAGAACCCCCATTCCAAAAGTAGATCTTAGAAAAATTAATGAACCCATTGGTCCCATAGCGGTTTTTGGCGCCAGTAATTTTCCTTTGGCCTATTCTACGGCAGGAGGAGACACTGCCAGTGCACTTGCGACAGGTTGTCCGGTGGTGGTAAAAGCCCATCCCATGCATGCGGCAACAAATGCCCTAGTGGCTCAGGCCATTTTAAAGGCTGCACAAGACACTAAAATGCCAGAAGGAGTGTTTTCATGTCTCTACAGCAACAATTATGAAGTAGGTACTCAGTTGGTTCAGGATCCTATGATTAAAGGGGTTGGATTTACTGGAAGTATTGCCGGAGGAACGGCGCTTTATAAATTGGCCCAAACCAGAGCAACCCCCATACCTGTTTTTGCAGAGATGGGTTCAGTAAACCCAGTAGTGGTATTGCCAGAGGCATTGAATGAAAACTCAGCCAATTGGGCCAAAGCTTATGCAGGGTCCATTGCCCTTGGTTCTGGACAGTTTTGCACCAATCCAGGACTGCTATTTGGTGTAGCCTCTCCAGAATTAGATACTTTTATAGACCAGCTCTCTAAAGCCTTTAATCAGTTAGACCCTCATGATATGTTACACCCTAATATTCATACTGCTTATGAAAAGGGGAAGGCTGAATTTGACGTCATAGCTACAAAAATTGGTACTACTGCTGCGCCATCTTCTCCTAAAGAAGGCCTAGGTCATGGAGTTATATACAAAGTAAACGCAAGTACTTTTAAAGCCAATCCAAGGTTGCACCAAGAAGTTTTCGGACCGCTATCATTGGTGGTAGAATGTAAAAATGTGGCTGAATTAACAACATTAATCAAAGGATTAGAAGGCCAACTGACAGGAACAATACTCGGATCTGAAAACGCCTTAGAAGCCAATGAAAACCTAGTAATGACGTTGCAAAGTAGGGTGGGAAGACTCATATTTAATGGGGTGCCCACCGGGGTAGAAGTCTGTGCAGCTATGCAACACGGTGGTCCTTTCCCAGCCAGCACCGATGAAAGATTTACTGCAGTGGGTGTAAAAGCAATGGACCGTTGGTTGCGCCCAGTGTCTTATCAAAATTGGCCAGACAAGCTCTTGCCTAAAGCCTTACAAAATAATAATCCCTTAGGTTTGACCAGACTGATAAACGGGAACCTAACCAAAGACTAGCGCCATGTCTGAACATATATTCTCTTGCATAGACGCCCATACCTGTGGCAACCCAGTCAGGGTAGTAGCCAAAGGGGGGCCTCCTTTGGTGGGAAACTCCATGAGTGATAAAAGACAGCACTTCTTAAAGCAATACGATTGGATTAGAAAGGGGCTTATGTTTGAACCAAGGGGGCACGATATGATGAGTGGGAGTATTTTTTACCCACCTTCAGATCCTGAAAATGACATTGGAATACTTTTTATTGAAACCAGCGGATGCCTGCCCATGTGCGGTCATGGCACCATTGGAAGCATTACCATAGGCATTCAAGAAGGACTCATTCACCCAAAAACACCTGGAAAAGTGCGTTTGGAGACCCCTGCTGGTTTAGTGCTTATTGACTATGAAATGAATGGAGGTAAGGTAGCCTGGGTCAAACTCACCAATGTCATGTCTTATTTGGCGGCCTCAAATTTATCTGTGAGCCACCCTGTTTTAGGAGACCTAAAGGTCGATGTCGCTTACGGGGGTAATTTTTACGCCATCATAGACCCTCAGGAAAATTTCAAAGGACTAGAGCACTATACAGCTTCAGACCTCATTTCTTTATCGGTAAGTCTCAGGAGTCTGCTCAACGATCACTACCCCAACAGATTCATTCACCCCCAAGACAGTAGCATTCAAGGCCTGAGTCATGTATTATGGACTGGAGCTACTTTAGACCCTAAGGCTACAGCAAGAAATGCGGTGTTTTATGGAGACAAAGCCATTGATAGGTCGCCTTGTGGGACTGGGACGTCGGCCAGAATGGCCCAATGGCACGCCAAAGGACTTTTAAAAGAAGGCGAAAAATTCATTCACGAAAGCTATATAGGGTCCCAATTTATTGGAGAAATAGTAGGAACAGGAAGTCTTGGAGAATTTTCAGCCATTGTGCCTAGCATTCAAGGTTGGGCCAAGGTCTATGGTTATAATACCATTTCTATAGATGAGACAGATGATCCATACGCCTATGGTTTTCAGGTTATTTAATGTCATAATTATGATGCCTTTTAAGCGCGAATTAAGTTTGGTAACAATTGTTACCTTTAAATACCACAGGCACCAGTATCTTTAGCCTTTGATTAAACAATATGGATCTTTTTGAAATTTTCGGATATTTTGGTGCTTTACTAATAGGAGTAGTCCTAGGATTAATAGGGGGTGGTGGCTCTATATTAACTGTTCCAATTCTGGTTTATTTATTGGCCATTAATCCAATGACCGCTACAGCCTATTCTTTATTTGTAGTCGGAACCTCTTCCTTATTTGGTGCTATTCAAAATTTTAAAAAGGGTTTGGTAGACGTTAAAACAGCGCTGGTATTTGCCACACCGGCGTTCGTTGCAGTTTACCTCACTAGACGTTATTTAATGCCGGCTTTACCCGATACATTCTTTACGGTAGGTGATTTTGTCATGACCAAAAACATTGCCATCATGGTGTTTTTTGCCATTATCATGCTTGTGGCAGCCGTTGCAATGATCAGAGATAAAAAGGAAGATAAAGAAGGAGAAGTAGGCCCTATTTCATATAACTATCCAATGATTGTGTTAGAAGGTGGGATAGTAGGAGTACTTACAGGGATAGTAGGCGCCGGAGGCGGATTCCTCATTATTCCAGCATTGGTGCTATTTGCGAAGTTGCCAATGAAAAAAGCTGTAGCTACCTCATTACTGATCATAGCCATTAAATCTTTATTTGGCTTTATTGGAGACGTTCAAACCATTGCCATTGATTGGGTCTTTTTAGGAAGCTTTACGGTGTTGTCTATTGGAGGAATTTTCTTGGGTATTTACCTGTCTAAATTTATCCCAGGTCACAAACTTAAAAAGTCTTTTGGTTGGTTTGTACTACTCATGGGGGTATATATTATGTACAAAGAATTGGGGTAACTGGGATTCACTCCTATATCCCCTCAGGGATTCACTCCCTTCAGTCGTGCATCCCAAAAAAGTAATCCAATACAATCATGAAAACCCAAAATAGCTATCGCTATTTTTCGGTTTTTTTATCCCCAACCATTTACAAGAACAAGTTCTTGACACTTTTGGGTATAAAAAAACCCACAACTTTGTTGTGGGTTTTCTTTTGCGGAGAAAGAGGGATTCGAACCCCCGGAGGT
>CAKZOR010000103.1 GCA_937136755.1 uncultured Flavobacteriaceae bacterium
AATGCAATATTGGCATATAAGATAATAGGAATAATCCATTTCATTTGCCCAAGTGCTATAAGAAAAGCAATGACCAATAATTGAAAACCAAGGCCAAAAGAAGACAGCGCCATCATAAACCAATTGGGAAAGTTTTTATGGGTAGCTGCTTTGTGTTCAACGGTATAAATAATTTTATCAAAAAAGCCATAGCAGCATTTGTAAGCGTAATACAATATGTTTACCCACTTCTGGTTTTCAGCCCCAAGCGCTTTGGGGACTTTCTGCTCAAAAATTCTGGAAGTGGTATCTCCCTCGTGAACATTTCTGAGAATTACGTAGTAATAATTGTACAGGGTTCCTTGTAATTGAAGACTTACAAATGCCAATAACGTAAGCCAGAACGGGCTATTGGTTAAATGACCAATGCTCAGAATAAGACATAAATTAATCAGGATATCCGATACGGAATCTAGGTACCTTCCAATATAGGAGGGCCTATTTTGAAGCCTTGCAAGCTCTCCGTCTGCTGCATCTATGATCGATTTTAATATCAATAGAAGCGCTGCAATTTTCGGAAAATCTTTCCATAGGAACACAAGAGAAATAGCTGCAGTGATCACAAATAAAAGGGTCACGTGAACTGCGTGAAAACGACTGAATTGCAACTGCTTAGCGATTACTTTTCCAAAAGGTCTCCCATAGTCCGAGAGGTCTAAAAATTGGTATTCTGAAGGTAATTTTGACATGCTTTTAAAAGAATTCCAAAACACTAAAAAACGAAAACACGCTAGTTTAGCTCTGGTAAAGTCATTCTTTTGAGGTGCAAATTTACAACTTTAGAATGAATTGGTTAAAATGTGTTTACAGTGATACTCAAACAGCTACACCTAAAGGGTATTCGTAAAGGTGCTATTTAGGAAAAACAGATTTGGTAAGGTCTTTCAATTTGCTGGGCCAATTCCATGACACTGGTATTCTTCCCTGTTCTTAGAAATTCTTTTCCCTCTAAAAATAGCACTAAGGTAGGTACATTAAAAACCCTTAATTGAGCCCTAAGTTCGCTTTGGGCCTCACTTTCAGGAATTGAGATAAAGGTGAATTTTGGAAACTCAGAGGCTAAAAGGGTTTTTATTTTTGGCTCTAAGACGCTGCAAACACTACAGCGTTCTCCCTTAAAGTACACCGCAGTAGCTGCTTGGCTTTGAATTTCTTCTAAAATATGCAAGTCACTCATTTGGGTTGATTACAAATAATTTACAGCCAGTAACAACTATTTGTTACAATAATAAACTTGTTTAGCGTTGAATTTTATTAGGGAATTTCACTACGCTTTCTTGTCCGTTAGCGCCTACGGCCGATACCCCAAAAAAGTAATTGTCTACCACCATTCCTTTTAAGGTAAAAGAAGTCACATTCCCTACATTTCTAGACATATCCCAGGTAGGAGAGGTCGTGTCTCTCCAATAAATCTTATATCCTACAGCGCCTGGTACTGCATCCCAAGAGAAGGTGGCTGCTGGTGCCACAGCACCCCCTAAGGCCACTGTTTCCGGAGGGGTAGGGGCCCATGCTAAAGAGGCTAGAGAAATAGCATTTACTGCGGTGAGTTTGGCAGCATACTCAAAGTTTACATGTTCTAGAACATCGCCGTAGGCAATACCCCCTTCTTCTCTTATATCTTGGTGTTGTTGGGTGTAGTTTTCGTGGGCTTCCATGATTCTAACTCCAGCAAAACCGGCGTCATTGAAAGGCCTGTGATGGCCACCTCTTCCGAATCTATCCAATCTATAGATGAGCATAGGATTCATTTCTGGCATGTATTTTTTGACTTGTTTGTGAATGTGTCTGGCCAGTTGTCTGGAAATTCCGTCTACTTCTCCACCATAGAAACGTCTGGCATTTCTTTCTCTTTCCGTTTCTGTTGGGGGTACTGGTTCAGAAAAAATTCTAAAATCAGTATTGCTCACCGTTCCATCTACCCCTGTGATGTTTCCAATCATATCATTATTTAAAATCCCGATAATTTCCCATCCTTGTGCTTTGGCATATGCTGCCAATCCTTTTCCACCGAACAATCCTTGTTCCTCGCCAGAAAGCCCTACATAGATAATACTGTTCTCAAAGCGGTATTTAGATAAGACTCTCGCCGCTTCTAAGGTTCCAGCCATACCAGAGGCGTTGTCATTGGCTCCTGGAGAAGTGGAGGTGTAGTCTGTGGGGTCACTGACTCTGGAGTCAATGTCTCCACTCATGATAATAAATTTATTGGGGTTTTTAGTGCCGCGTTGAATGGCTACTACATTCACAATATTAACGTCTTTAACGATTCTACCATTGGTCCCTTTCTTGACCAAATTCCCTTGGTAAAACACTTCCAAACAATCGCCACAATTGGCAGCGATATTTTCAAAACTTTTTTTAATCCACCTTCTGGCTGCTCCAATCCCTGTTTTGTTGGAAAGGGTGTCTGATAAGGTATGTCTGGTACCAAAATTAACTAGGCTGGTAATATCTTGTTCAATTCGCGTTGCAGATACTTGGTCTATAATCGAATAGATGTCTTGGTCTGTCTGCGCTTGTACATTTGAAGTACTGATCCCAAAAAAGACTAGCGATAATAAAGTAAAAAATGATACTTTGAAAGAGATGGTTTGGTTTTTCATGGTGTGGGTGATTTGATTTTCTAAAAATTAAAAATACAATTATTAAGGGATTTATTTGAGGTTCTGAAGAATAGGTTTAGCCAATTCTTTTAAATGGATCAATAAGGCGCTTAAGGTATCTGGATCTGTTTTTGGATTCATAATTGTTACCCTAAGGAAGTGCGTACCCCTGAGTTTTGTTTGAACAATATAAAAGGACCCTTCTTGAACCAAGGCAAATCTCAAGCGCTCGTTTAAGGTGTTGAGAGCTTGCTTAGAAAGCTGCTTTTGCACCATTCTAAAACAGACAATATTGGTCTGTGGTGCTAAGGCCAATTCAAAATCCGGATCTTTTTGAATAATTGCTGCAAATTGGCGCCCCATTTGGTATAAAGCGCTCACAAATTCATCAAAAACGGATGGGCCGTATTGGTTCAGTAGTACAAACCAATGAATAGACATCATGCTTTTAGTGCATTCGAAGGTGCGCTTGGCCATATTGTACCAATCCTCATGATCTGCATCTGACAATAAATAATCTGCTTTCTGACTGAAGGTTTGGTAACTGTGTGAACCGTCTTTAAATAACAGGGCGGTGGTCAATGCGGGCATCATCATCATTTTATGGCCGTCTATGGCGACCGAATCTGCTTTTTCTATACCTGCTAAATCTTGTTTAAACTGTTGGGCGTAAATGGCTGCGCCGCCGTGGGCAGCGTCTACATGAAACCACAGCCCGTGCTTTTGAGCAAAAGAAGCAATTTTGTCTAAGGGATCTATGATACCAGTGGCAGTAGAGGGTGCACTTCCCACAATGGCAAATACCTGAATACCCGCTTGTTTGGCCTTTTCTAAAGTAGCCTCTAAAGCCGTGGTATCCATAGCGTAATTGATTGTTGCGGGGACTTTTAAAATGCCTTTGTCGCCCAGACCCATTATTCTTGCCGCCCGATCTACACAGTAATGCGCCTCTTCACAAACCAGAATACCCAGAGATTCTTCATATCCATTTTTCCAGACAGCTGTTCCGTCTTTTACACTTCTAGCAGCGAGTAGAGCGGTCAGGTTTGCTAGAGTGCCTCCAGAGGTAAGAAAACCTCTGGCATGGGTGTCAAAGCCTAATTGCGCGCACAATTGATCGGTCACAATGCGTTCTATGGCTGTATTGGCTATGCCCATTTCATAGACTGCAGATCCATTGTTTAAAAAAGAGGTGAGCATGGAAGATACTGCTGTAATGGGAGCTGGAGGGGCTACTTGGTGACCAATGTATTTGGGTTGGTGCACGTGTATGGAGCGGTCAATAAGGTCCTGAACCAAGGTTTGAAAATCTTGCTTTTCTGGATATTGTTGCCAGAATTGACGCTCTGTTTCAGGGTCTGTATATGGGATGGTTTTATGGGTGCTCTTTTGAGCTGCTTTTAAGTGTTTGCTTAAAAGATCTACCATTTGGTGTCCTTTTGTTTGGAAGGCTTCTGCAGCGTAAACGCTATCTAATATAGGTGCTTTCATAGAAATTTCTAAAGCCTCTAAATTAAGTTAAAACGGCTAATAATGACGGGTGTAGGGGTAAAAAAAGCGCCACCCGAAGGGTGGCGCTACATACATAAAATATAAAAACCAAAAATAAATATGTATTACTTTAAATGGGTTTAGTCAAATCGGTATCCATTGTCTGTAGCCACTTGATCTGCAATGAGATTTGTAAGGGCTACGATATTTGGATAATTGGTGTATTTCGTAAAACGCTTAAGTCCCATGAGCATCATGCGTTGTTCGTCTCCCTCTGCAAAAGAAATAATGGCTTCTTTTCCTCTAGATTGAACAATTTCTACGGCCCTATACAGGTATAATTGCGTCATGGCAATTTGTGTTTTTTGAGCGTCTTCTCCATAACGTTTGGCATTCTTCTCTGTTCTGAGTAGGGTAGATTCTGCCATATACACTTCTATAAGAATGTCTGCTGCAGCCATTAACAACTGCTGATGAGACTCTAGATCTGGTCCAAATTTTTGTACCGCAGATCCTGCGACCATTAAGAACACTTTTTTAAGTCGCTTAATAATGTCTTTTTCTTCTGCGA
The DNA here is from genome assembly GCA_937136755.1 of uncultured Flavobacteriaceae bacterium. Taxonomy (GTDB): domain Bacteria; phylum Bacteroidota; class Bacteroidia; order Flavobacteriales; family Flavobacteriaceae; genus MAG-120531. The sequence continues at coordinate 4,708 of CAKZOR010000103.1, forward strand.
ATAAGGCGCTGTAATCTGGCGTGTCAAAAGAAGGAATTCCCATAAGCTCTTCACCAACTGCTGTGGCAGGGCCCAAAAGATCTACATGCCCTTTCATGGCTTTTTTGACTAGCATACCAACGGCTAACATTCTATTAATTTCGTTGGTTCCCTCATAAATTCTAGATATTCTAGCATCTCTCCAGGCAGACTCCATAGGAGTGTCTGCACTAAAGCCCATTCCACCAAAAATTTGTATCCCCTCATCTGAACAAGCCTGCACATCTTCAGACACGGCTACTTTTAAGATAGAACACTCAATAGCGTATTCTTCCACCCCTTTTAATTCTGCTTCTTGGTGCGTATTTCCTGCGGCTTCTCTAAGGGCAATTCTGTCTTCAATATTCTTAGCCGCCCTGTAAGAAGCAGATTCATCTGCATAAGTATTGGTGGCCATGGCAGCCAATTTGGTTTTAATAGCCCCAAAATTTACAATAGGGGTCTTAAATTGAACGCGTTCATTGGCATAGTTTACAGCCTCTTTAATAATTCTTCTCTGAGCGTCTAAACAAGCTGCTGCTAATTTTATTCTACCCACATTCAGTGCATTCATGGCAATTTTAAAACCATTTCCTCTCTCTGAGAGCATGTTTTCTACCGGTACTTTAGTGTCTGTAAAAAACACCTGACGGGTAGAGGAGGAGTGAATTCCTAATTTCTTTTCTTCATCTCCCATGCTAATGCCATTTGAGGCATCGTTTTCTACAATAAAACCAGTAATGTTTTTGTCGTCTTCTATACGGGCAAAGACAATAAACATATTACAGAAACCGGCATTGGAAATCCACATTTTTTGCCCTGATATAAGGTAGTGGCTTCCATCTTCAGATAAAACTGCTTTGGTTTTACCAGAGTTTGCATCTGATCCGGCACCTGGCTCTGTTAAGCAGTAGGCACCAAACCATTCACCAGAAGCCAATCTAGGTACATATTTTTGCTTTTGTTCTTCCGTACCGTATAGCGTAATAGGCATGGTTCCAATTCCAGTATGCGCTCCAAAGGCAGTACTAAAAGAACCAGTGGCTCCAGAGATGTAATCACACACCAACATGGTAGATACAAATCCCATTCCCAAACCACCGTATTGTTCTGGTACAGCCACGCCTAAAAGACCCATTTCACCTGCTTTACGCATGGTTTCTTCAGTGAAGGCGTAGTCTTTTTTTTCAAATCTTTCCCAATGTGCCCATAGCTCTTTGTCTACAAACTCTTTGGTACTATCACGCATCATTTTTTGTTCTTCGCTTAGGTCTTCTAAGGTAAAAACATCTTCACAAGCGGTTTCTTTTACTAAGAACTGCCCTCCGCGTAACAATTCATTTTGTTCTGTTGCACTCATAATAGGAAGTTTATTAATGTTTTAATTTAAAAATTCAAATATTCCAGCGGCACCTTGTCCTGTTCCCACACACATGGTCACCATACCGTATTTACCCTGCATCTTTCTATCCCTCATTTCACTAAACAATTGAACAGAAAGTTTTGCACCGGTACACCCCAGAGGGTGTCCTAGGGCAATAGCGCCTCCATTGACATTGATCATATCTGGATTCAGGTCTAATTCTCTAATCACTGCTAATGATTGAGAGGCAAAAGCTTCATTTAATTCTATGAGTTCAATATCATTTTGAGACAATCCAGCTTGTTTTAATGCTTTTGGAATGGCTTTTACGGGACCAATACCCATAATTCTTGGCGGTACTCCTGCCGCTGCATAATTGACCATTCTAGCAATGGGTTCCAAATTTAATTCTTTGACCATTTCTTCACTCATTACCAATACAAAGGCAGCGCCATCACTCATCTGTGAGGAGTTTCCAGCGGTTACCGATCCGTCTGCAGCAAACACAGGTCTCAATCTAGACAAAGCGCCTACATTGGTTCCTTTTCTAGGGCCTTCATCTTGGGTCACTGTATAGGATTTTACAGATTTTTTACCAGCCTCATCTAAAAAGGTTTCTTCGATGGTAATGGGGACAATTTGGTCCGTGAATTTTCCATCTGCTTGTGCTTTTAGCGCTTTCTCATGAGAAGAAAATGCAAAGGCATCTTGGTCTTCTCGAGAGATATTAAATTCATTCGCAACCGCCTCTGCTGTTAAGCCCATTCCCCAATAATAATCTTCATGACCGTCTTTGGCAAGTGCGTAGTCTGGAGTAGGTTTATAACCCCCCATAGGAATATAGCTCATACTCTCTGCGCCCCCAGCAATAATACAATCTGCCATTCCAGATTGAATTTTTGCGGTGGCCATTCCAATGGTTTCAATTCCAGAGGCACAATACCTATTGACGGTGACCCCAGGAACATCTTCAATTTTAAGACCCATTAATGAAATGAGTCTCGCCATATTTAATCCTTGTTCAGCCTCTGGCATGGCGTTACCCACCATGACGTCGTCTATTCTAGTTTTGTCTAAATCAGGAAGCTCTTTGAACATATGTTCTAAGGTTTCTGCGGCCAATTCATCTGGTCTTTTAAATCTAAAAACCCCTTTAGGTGCTTTACCAACGGCTGTTCTATACGCTTTAACTATATATGCTGTTTTCATAAGTCTGATTAGTTTCTTAAAGGTTT
>CAKZOR010000104.1 GCA_937136755.1 uncultured Flavobacteriaceae bacterium
CACATGTCTTTTATATACTTCTATTTGTAAAGCAGCGAAAGAAGAAGCTACCCATGCCCTGGGTGAAGGGTGGTCTTTTATTATGCTATGCTGTTCTCATGGGATTTTTGGTCTTAGAGCAAACAGGAGATTTAAAAATACCAGTCCTTGTATATATAACTGTAATTACAGCTATGGCTTTTACCTCTTTAATGAGAAAAGGGAATATGACTGCTGTTGCCTATGGAAGTGGCGTGCTGGGCGCTCGTTTTTTCTTGGCATCGGACAGCTTGCTGGCCCTATCCATGTTTTTAGACCACTTTCCTAAGCTAGACTTCCTTGTCATGTTAAGTTATGGACTGGCACAAGCCTGTATAGTGTATAGCTTAGTATATAGCGCTAAAACTACAACCTAACAATATGGGCGCCTATACTTCTGAGTCGCTCATCTATATGCTCATAACCCCTGTCTATTTGCTCAATATTGTGAATGGTAGAAGTCCCTTTGGCGGAAAGCGCTGCAATTAATAGCGATACTCCTGCTCTAATATCTGGAGAAACCATGGTTGTTGCTTTGAGTGATGATTTAAAATCATGCCCCATTACGGTAGCTCTGTGCGGGTCACATAGGATGATCTTAGCCCCCATATCTATCAGTTTGTCTACAAAAAACAGTCTGCTTTCAAACATTTTTTGGTGTATAAGCACTTCTCCCCTTGCCTGTGTGGCAGTAACCAAAAGAATACTCAACAAGTCAGGAGTCATACCTGGCCAAGGTGCGTCTGAAATGGTTAGAATAGAACCATCTATATAATTTTGAACGGCATAACCATCTGTATGAGCTGGAATAAAGATGTCGTCTCCTTTTTGCTCCATAGTAATGCCTAGTTTTCTAAATACTGCAGGGATTTGTCCCAGCATATTCCAATTTACGTCTTTAATAGTGAGCTCACTTTGTGTTATAGCGGCCATTCCAACCCAGCTACCTATTTCAATCATATCTGGAAGCATAGTGTGGATAGCCCCATGAAGCGTCTCTACCCCCTCTACAGTCAGCAAATTAGATCCAATACCACTAATTTTAGCCCCCATCTTGTTTAAAAGGGTACATAATTGTTGCAAGTAGGGTTCACATGCCGCGTTGTAAATGGTCGTGATTCCCTCTGCCATAACAGCAGCCATTAATATGTTAGCGGTTCCAGTAACAGAAGCCTCATCTAAAAGCATATAAGCCCCCTTTAATTTAGATGCCTCTACGCCGTAGAAATGCTCTTCTTGGTTGTATCTAAATTGAGCACCCAACTTAATAAAGCCTTCAAAATGTGTATCTAACCTTCTGCGGCCAATTTTATCTCCACCTGGTTTTGGAATATATCCTTTACCAAAACGCGCTAACAATGGCCCTACTAACATAATAGAACCTCTTAAGCCTTTACCGTCTTCTTTGTATTGTGGTGTTTGAAGGTAATCTAAATTAACGTCGTCTGCTTTAAAAGTATAACTGCCCTTAGCTTTCTTTTGAATTTTAACCCCAAGGTCTTCTAACAAAGAAATGAGTTTGTTCACATCAATAATATCCGGGATATTATGAATAGTCACTTCCTCAGCCGTGAGTAGTACGGAACATAAAATTTGTAAAGCCTCGTTTTTTGCACCCTGTGGGCGTATGCTTCCTTGGAGTTTATGTCCTCCTTCTATTTTAAAGGTACCCATTAATTAAATGTTTAATAGCGTTTTTTTGACCTGTTGTTATTGTTGTTATTATTGCTTCTTTGCTTTTTATTCCGATTGCTAGGTACGGACTTAACAATTTTATTTTGCAAAAATATATCTGTGTCTGTTAGCAGCTCCCCTGAGGCCTCAAGGTTTATTTCTCCCTTACTCAGTTCCGTTAAATGCTTATAGATTACACTGTCTTCTACCGTGTCTTTGTTCCAATTTAAGAAACACTTTTTCATGTGGTTCGCGATAGTGTATTCTAAACCAGAGCGTTTGTCTCCCTTTTCCCAACTCGTAGCTACATCTATCATCCTTTTAATATTATTACCATAAAATCTGTATTTTGGAAAATTTTGAGGGTAATCTAAAGGCTCAGGTTTTTGCTCTAAAAGTTCTTTTGAAGTAATTGGAAAAGGAGAAGGCACATCTAATTTAAAATCAGACATAATGAATAATTGATCCCATAGCTTGTGATTAAACTCTGGTACATCTCTTAAATGAGGCTGTAAATTACCCATCACACTTATAATAGCATTCGCTACCTTAATGCGTTCTTCTTTATCTTCTATAGTGATAGCATGGTCTACCATTTTCTGGAAATGCCTTCCATACTCAGGTATAATAAGCTTTTCACGCTCTGTGTTGTATTCTAAATTATAAACTAATTCCAAATTGTAAGGTATTAAGGGAAAGATTATAAAGCCAATGCTTTATGGATTGCAAAATACTAAAAAATTAGAAAGTCTCCTAAGTGCTACAGTAATATTTGATGTTAAAAATAACACCCATACTAGTGTCCATGAATCATATACAAATTAAAGAGAAATAACCCCTTCAATTTTAGCAACAGCCCTGTAATTTGCTATTACAGCTTCTGGATTTTTGACCACTAACGAGACTGAAATACTCGTAAAAGCACCTTTTGAAGAAACTCTAGAAGAAATCTTAGCAGATTGATTTTTAAAAACTGTCTCAATAGCAGCAACCTTTTCAGCATCTGAAGGTACAATGAATTTGTATAGATATGGTGCGGGCCATTGGGTATTTAAAGCGAGATTATCTTCTAATCTCTTGTAAAAGTCTGCGGTCTTTTTGTCTTCCAAATCAATCAATATTTTAGGCAAATATACGTCTAAATCTTAGGTTTTTTAGCCTTTTAAGTGCGTTTTGTGTAACTTGCGCCCCTAATTTACAGACTCTTTTATGGCTAAAAAGATTGTGTTTGCTGGCGGTCCAGCGACTGGAAAAACTACATTGATCCAAGCTTTGGAACTCAGAGGATACGCATGTGCTCAAGAAGTTTCTAGACAAGTCACTTTAGAAGCAAGAGAAAATGGCATATCACAATTCTTTGTTTCTGACCCTCTTTTATTTAGTGAAAAGCTTTTAGAGGGTCGCATTAACCAATATAAGGAGGCACAGGAACACAAGGCCTCAATGGTGTTTTTAGACCGAGGATTACCTGAAGTAGTTGCTTACCTAGACAGGGGTAACACCCCTTACCCAAATCATTTTAGTAAGGCCTGTGAAGACCACCAATACGACCGTGTTTTTATTTTTCCCCCTTGGGAAGAAATATACACTCCAGACAATGAGCGATATGAAGACTACCAGGAAGCTTTAAAAATTTATCCCTTTTTAAAAGCAGCCTATGACCGATTTGGTTACGAAAGTATTATCTTACCTAAAGACACTGTAGAAAACAGAATTTCTTTTGTGTTGGAAAACATATAGCAATGGCTAAAGACCCCTATGAGATTCTTAAAAAGTTCTGGGGCTACGACACTTTCAAGCAGAATCAATTAGAGATTATTAAAGATGTTTTAGCTGGATCAGATGTACTAGCACTTCTGCCAACAGGTGGTGGAAAATCTCTGTGTTTTCAAGTTCCGGCCCTAGCCTTAGAAGGTTTGTGTGTGGTTATTTCTCCACTAATAGCACTAATTCAAGACCAGGTGAATAGACTTTCTAAGCAAGGGATTAAAGCCATAGGTCTTAGCGCTGGAATTTCAAGGGACAGACTCATTGAGTTGCTGGACAACTGTGATTATGGTGGAGTGAAATTTTTATATATGTCTCCAGAGAGATTGCAACAACCCATGGTGTTAGAAAGGCTTTCAAGAATGAAAATTAGTCTCATTGCTATAGATGAGGCACACTGTATTTCTAGTTGGGGACATGACTTTAGGCCTGCTTATCTCAAATGCACTTCATTGAGAGCCGTTACAAACGCTCCAATGATTGCACTTACAGCCACTGCAACTAGGAAAGTACAAGTAGATATTGTTACCAATTTATCTTTAGAAGGGGTGAAAATTCACAAAGCCTCTTTTTTAAGGCATAATATCTCCTATCATGTCACACAAGTAGAAGACAAAGGGTACTATCTCAAAGAGATTTGTTTCAAAGCCTCCCAAAGTGTTATAGTATATGTCAATAGCAGAAGAATGGTGGGTGTACTGTTTAACGAATTAAATAGCGCAGGATTAGGTGTAGCCACATACCACGGAGGGCTTTCAAAAATTGAAAGAGAAGCCGCTCTAAGCGATTGGATCAAAGACCACGCTAAAATAATGATCGCTACAAATGCCTTTGGAATGGGGATAGATAAAGGTAATGTAAGTGATGTAATTCATTTTCAAATTCCTGAAAGCCTAGAAAATTACTACCAAGAATCTGGAAGAGCTGGCAGAGACGGAAAACCAGCAAACGCAATAATTCTTTGGGCTACGCCCGATGTCACTCAGCTTAAAAACCAATTTATAGACCCAATGGCTGCGCTCAAAGAGGTGCAGTTGGTGTACCGTAAATTAAATGCCTTTTTACGCATACCCTATGGAGAAGGAAACGAGCAAACCTATCAATTTTCTTTTAATGGATTTGTATCTCAATATGCGCTAAAGACGCTTAAAACTTACAACGCTTTAAAAACCCTGGATCAATTTGGCATTATTCGTTTAGAGGAAAACTTTGACAAAAGGACTACAATAAAGTATGTGTGTTCCAAAGAACAGTTGTATGACTATATGGATTCCAATGAGAAAATGAAGCCAATTATTTTAAATCTTTCCAGAACCTATGGGGGTCTTTTTGAGTTTGACACAAAAATAGACCTTCATCTCTTATCCAAAAAAACAGCTAAAAGTGTCGCAGACATTCAGAAAGATTTAGAACAATTACACAATGACCACCTTATAGCGCTAGATTTATACACAACAGATCTTAAAGTAGTGTACCTACTGCCTAGAGAAGATGAAAGAACCATAGCACCCTTTGCAAAACGAATTGAAAACACGTATAAAGAAAGAATTGAAAAGGTCAATGCCATGATTTCCTATGTGACGCAGTCTACCCACTGTAGAAATAAAGTATTGTTAGATTATTTTGATGAAAAATCAAAGGAATGTGGCATGTGTGATTATTGTAGGCAAAAAACCACCCCACAAGAGCTCCTATTAAATGATCTTTGTGAGGCTATATTATCACTTTTAGAGGAGAATAATTTCACTTCAAGACAATTAGTAAGTACCTTAGAAAAACCCAAAGAATTGGTGTTAAACAGCATTCAATACCTTTTGAAAGAAGGACAGATTGAAATAAATAGTCAAAATGAATATGTCAAAAAATAATATGCCCATCGTATTTATGGGAACACCAGGATTTGCAGCCCATATTTTAGAAACGTTAGTAGAAAACGGACAAAATATAGTAGGTGTAGTTACGGTGGCCGACAAACCAGCTGGAAGGGGAAAAAAATTACATGAATCCGAGGTTAAAAAAATAGCACTCAAACATCAATTAACGCTATTACAACCTACCCATTTAAAAGATCCCATATTTATTGAAGCCTTAAAGGCGTTAAATGCAGCAGTATTTGTTGTGGTGGCTTTTAGAATGCTTCCTGAATTGGTATGGAAAATACCTGCTAAAGGTACTTTTAACCTACATGCATCATTACTCCCTCAATACCGTGGGGCGGCACCAATTAATTGGGCCATTATAAATGGAGAAAAGACTACAGGAGTAACTACCTTCTTTATTG
>CAKZOR010000105.1 GCA_937136755.1 uncultured Flavobacteriaceae bacterium
CCTTTCTCTATCACCAAATAATTCAGGCCTTTTTTTTTGGCTTGAATGGCACAAGATATTCCAATAGGCCCTGCGCCAATAATAATAAGGTCTAGAGGGTGGTTCTCGGTATTTAAAGCCCCAGTATTTGTCGTTGTTTTTATGGAGGAATGACCACTCATTTAGTTCACTTGATTCTTGAGTTGCTCAATGGTGTCTATAGGGTGGTCACTTTTAAATACAAAGCTACCAGCCACCAGAACATCTGCACCAGCAGCCACTAATTCTGAAGCATTTTTTGAAGTTACACCTCCGTCTATTTCAATGAGGGTATGGGCATTTTTGGATTGAATTAATGCTTTTAACTCACGGACCTTCTCAAAAGTGTTTTCAATAAAAGATTGTCCGCCAAAGCCTGGGTTTACACTCATAATACAAACCAAATCTATGTCTTGAATACAATCTTTTAACAAGGCCACGCTGGTGTGTGGGTTTAAAGCCACCCCAGCCTTCATGCCTGCGGCTTTTATGGCTTGTAAAGTTCTGTGTAAATGGGTGCAAGCCTCGTAATGCACCGTAAGAATATCTGTACCTAGGGCAGCAAAGTCATTGATATAACGGTCTGGATCTACGATCATTAAGTGAACGTCCAAGGTTTTTTTTGCATGCCTTCCAATGGCCTCAATAACCGGCATTCCAAAAGAAATATTAGGAACAAAAACACCATCCATGACGTCTATATGAAACCAGTCTGCTTTAGAAGCATTGACCATTTCTATGTCTCTTTGAAGGTTCGCGAAATCTGCAGCGAGTAGGGAAGGGGCTATTTTTTTTTCTGACATGTTTTAAGGCTTAGGCCGGTTTTAAAGGATGAAATAAAGTGTAAAAATAAGAAAAATTGAGTGGTTTATTTTTGTTTAAAAAATTGTTGTCGCTTTCCTTCGAATAGCACAATACTTACCGCATTGGCTAAATTGAAACTCCTGATACTATCAGTGGCTAAAGGAATTTTATAGAGGGATTGCTGCTGCGTTTCTAGAAGTGCTTCTGGCAGGCCCTTGGATTCACAGCCAAAGACAAAATAGTGGTCTTCCTGTGTCTCGAGGTCCCAATAATTTTGAGTGCCCTTACTGGAGTAGAAGGCCATTTTTGCTTTGGGATGGGATGTTCTAAAAGCGGTAAAATCTTCGTGAATATGTACTTTTAGTTTGGGCCAATAGTCCAACCCAGATCTTTTTAATTGCTTGTCTTCTAAGGAGAAACCAAGGGGTTTAATCAGGTGAAGTTCACTGCCTGTTCCAAGGCACAGTCTGCCGATATTTCCAGTATTGTTGGGTATTTCAGGATGCACTAAAACGACATGAAATGGCATATGATGGTATTAAAAAAGCCCAGTGCAGGGCACTGGGCTATAGGGTTTATCCTAAGTAAGTTTTTAAAATTTTAGATCGAGAGGTGTGCTTTAATCGCCTAATGGCTTTCTCTTTAATTTGTCTCACACGTTCTCTAGTAAGGTCAAAAGTCTCACCAATTTCTTCCAAGGTCATGGCGTGTTGATTGCCCAATCCAAAATACAACCGAACCACGTCTGCCTCTCTCGGAGTTAGCGTTTCTAAGGCCCTTTCAATTTCAGTTCTTAAAGATTCGTGAAGGAGCGTCTTGTCAGGATTGGGAGATTCCCCACTGTTCAATACATCGTAAAGGTTTGAATCTTCTCCCTCTACCAAAGGCGCATCCATGGAGACATGTCTCCCAGAATTTTTAAGAGATTCTTTGACATCATTGATGGTCATGTCCAATTCCT
>CAKZOR010000106.1 GCA_937136755.1 uncultured Flavobacteriaceae bacterium
GGTTACTTGTCCTGTTACAGCTGCTGCAGCTGCAACTAATGGGCTTGCTAATAAGGTTCTTGAACCAGGCCCTTGTCTTCCCTCAAAGTTTCTATTGGAAGTACTTACTGCATATTTCCCTGCAGGAATTTTGTCGTCATTCATGGCCAAACATGCTGAACAACCTGGCTCTCTGAGGGTAAACCCAGCAGTTTCTAGAATAGCTAAAATGCCTTCTTCTTTAATGGCTTTCTCTACTTGGTGCGAACCAGGGACTAGCCAAGCAGTAACATGATCTGCTTTTTTTCTTCCTTTCACTATACTAGCAAATGCCCTAAAATCTTCTATTCTTCCATTGGTGCAACTTCCTAAGAAAACATAATCAATAGTTTTACCAATCATAGGGTCTCCTTCATTATAATTCATATAGGCCAATGACTTTTGGTAAGTGGCTATGCCTCCCTCAAGGTCTGTAGCAAGAGGTATATCTTTGGATATACCCATTCCCATACCAGGATTGGTTCCATAGGTAATCATTGGTTCAATCTCAGCCCCTTCGAATTCGTACACTTTGTCAAATAAAGCGCCTTCTTCTGTGTATAATGTATCCCAATAGGCCATGGCTTTTTCCCATGCAGCCCCTTTTGGCGTAAACTCCCTGTCTTTAATATAGTCAAAAGTCTTTTTGTCTGGAGCCATCATTCCACCGCGCGCACCCATCTCTATACTGAGGTTGCAAACAGTCATTCTTCCTTCCATACTCATTTCAGAGAAAACATTTCCAGCGTATTCAACAAAGTACCCAGTAGCTCCAGAAGTGCTGAGTTTGGAAATAATATAAAGGGCTACATCTTTTGGGGTGACCCCATTTTGTAGGCTTCCATTGACCTTTATGACCATTTTCTTTGGCTTGGGCTGCATAATACATTGCGTGGTTAGGACCATTTCTACCTCCGAAGTTCCAATTCCAAAGGCTATGGCACCAAATGCACCATGGGTAGAGGTATGAGAATCTCCACAAACAATCGTAGCACCTGGTTGCGTAATCCCGTATTCTGGCCCTACTACATGAACAATACCATTTTTTTCATGTCCAAGCCCCCAATATGAAATACCATGTGCAGTGGCATTTTCTTCAAGGGCCTTTAATTGATTTGCAGACAAAGGGTCTGCTACAGGTAAATGCTGATTAATCGTTGGTGTGTTATGGTCTGCTGTGGCAAAGGTGCGCTCAGGATACAACACTTTAGCCCCCCTGTTTTTAAGCCCTAAAAAAGCTACAGGACTGGTTACTTCATGAACCATATGACGGTCAATAAACAGTACATCTGGACCGTTTTCAATCCTTCTCACCACGTGAGAATCCCAAACCTTGTCAAAAAGTGTTTTTTTCATAGAAAAAATGATATTAAAAAAAAAGGCTTTTAAAGTGCCTATTAAATATTGTGCAAGTGGTAAAAATAAATAAAAAATAAGTGTTTGAAGCTATCTTTTTGTGCCTGAATTACGATGTTCAACTGATGTAATTCCAAATATTTTTGTGTTTTACAAGCGCTCTGTACGCTAGTAAAATAGGTTTATTGTTTGCAGTTTCCAGGTAAGGGTCTGATTTTAAAGTAGTTATAGCAACCTCTCTCGCTTTTTTAAGTAAATCTGCATCCTTAACAATATCTGCAATTTTGAGTTGTAGCACGCCGCTCTGTTGGGTGCCCATGAGATCTCCAGGCCCCCTTAATTTTAAATCCACTTCTGCTATTTCAAATCCGTCGCTAGAAGCAACCATGGTTTCCAGTCGTGTTTTTCCCTCTTGAGACAATTTGTTTCCTGACATGAGAATACAAAAACTTTGTTCTGCACCTCTACCTACACGTCCTCTTAATTGGTGCAATTGAGACAATCCAAACCGCTCTGCACTTTCAATAATCATCACTGAAGCATTGGGAACATTAACCCCAACCTCTATCACAGTCGTTGCAACCATAATTTGAGTTTTTCCATTTACAAAACGGTCCATTTCGTAAGCTTTTGCGGCTGCATTCATTTGACCATGAACGATAGATACTTGAAATTCAGGCGCTGGAAAAGACCTTGAAATGCTGTCATATCCATCCATGAGATCCTTGTAATCTAATGCCTCTGATTCATTGATTAAGGGATAGACAATATAAATCTGTCTGCCTTTTTCAATCTCTTCTCTAATAAACTTAAACACCCCAAGTCTGTGAGCATCTGATCGCCAAACAGTTTTAATTTCTTTTCTCCCTGGCGGAAGTTCGTCTATGATAGAAATATCTAAATCTCCGTAAATACTCATGGCTAAAGTCCTGGGTATAGGAGTCGCTGTCATAACCAATATATGTGGAGGTATGGTATTTTTATGCCATAATTTTGCCCTTTGAGCCACACCAAATCTGTGTTGTTCATCTATAATAGCAAGACCCAGGTTTTTGTAAACCACCGTGTCTTCCAGTAAGGCATGGGTGCCAATGAGTACTTTTAATTCCCCTGACTGAAGATTTTCTAGCAAGGGTTTTCTAGCACTTTTTTTAACGCTTCCCGTTAGTAGCGCCACTTGAATTCCTAAGGGTTCTAAAAGTTCAGAAACCCCTTTAAAGTGCTGGTTGGCAAGTATTTCTGTAGGCGCCATTAAGCAGGCTTGATAGCCATTATCCAAAGCGAATAAAATACTCATTACAGCTACGATTGTTTTGCCAGATCCAACATCTCCTTGAAGCAATCTATTCATCTGTGCGTTGCTTCCAACGTCTGTTCTAATTTCCTTTATGACCCTTTTTTGAGCATTGGTGAGTTGAAAAGGTAAGTAATTGTTGTAAAAGTCATTAAAATACGCCCCTACCTCATTAAAAGGCAGCCCTTTAATTTTCTTTTTCCGGATAAGATTCTTTCGAATAAGCTGTAGTTGGATAAAAAATAACTCTTCAAATTTTAATCTAGCCGCAGCTCTGCTGAGCATTTTTGCGTCTTTAGGAAAGTGTATGTGAAACAATGCAGTGGAGCGTTGTAATAATTTTAAATGGTCTAAAATGCTATCAGAAAGCGTTTCTTCAAAAGCACTGCCACACTCGTTAAAGAGCTGTTCCATTGCTCTGAGCATAAACCTATTGCCCATATTAGCATTAGAAAGTCTTTCTGTACTGGGATAAATGGCCTGTAATCCTATCCTATTATTGGCCTGGTAATTTTCTAACAACTCCATATCTGGATGGGCCATGCTAAACTTCCCTTGAAATACCGAGATTTTACCAAATATGACATAGGGTGTATTGGGTTTAATACTTTCTTTGATCCATTTTGCGCCTTTAAACCAAACCAATTCCATAGTCCCTGTGCTGTCTGAAAACTTAGCGACCAATCTACTCCCTTTCTTTTGAGCTATGGTCTCTATTTGGGTAATTACCCCAACAATTTGAACCTCTGCTAGAGAGGTTTCTAATTGGTTGATATGGTGGAATTGTGTTCTGTCTACATATCTATTGGGAAAAAAATGTAACAGGTCTTGATACGTATGTATGCCCAATTGCTCCTTTAGAAGTTTTGCTCTTGTAGGACCTATCGTTTTAAGGTAGGCAATAGGAGTTTGGAGCAGGGCTGAATTCATGCTATAAATGTAACTTTTAAGTGTGATTTTTCCAATAGAAATTTATTTGAATCCTTTATAAAGCACCATATTTTACTACATTTATAGACCAGTTAATAGGAGCATATGAAAAAAGCATTAGTGATTTCCGGAGGAGGCAGTAAGGGTGCATTTGCAGGAGGTGTTGCTCAATATCTCATGAGAAATCAGGGAAGAGAATACGATATTTTTGTCGGGACTTCCACAGGTAGTTTGCTCATTCCGCAATTGGCTTTAAATAATTTGGAGAAATTACACCACGCTTATACCAATGTCAATCAGAGAAGTATTTTTAATGTAAATCCTTTTGTAGTTAAAAAGAAGGGCGACAGGGAATATGTAACCATTAATTATATTACCACCTTATTCCAATTCTTAAGAAGGAAAAGAACATTTGGTGAGAGTCATAACTTGAGAAAAACCATCGCTAAAAATTTTAGCAGGGCCTCTTTCGAAATGTTATTAAAAGGAGACAAGGAAGTAGTAGTGAGTGTTTCTAATCTCTCAAAAAATAGGGTAGAGTACAAATCTATACATGATTACGACTACGAGACCTTTGTAGATTGGATCTGGATGTCCTGTAATTACATTCCTTTTATGTCTTTAGTGACTAAAGATGGTTATGAATACGGAGATGGTGGTTTAGGATCTGTAGTACCTATAAGAGAGGCGATTAGAAGGGGAGCAAAAGAGGTCGATGTGATTATTTTAGAATCAGAAAACATGGACCACAACAAAGTATTGGGAAAAAACCCATTCTCTTTAATGATCAGTATATTTGGGTTTGTATTGGATCAAATTGAGTATCATGACATCTCAGAGGGGATTTTAGCCGCAAAGCACAATGGGGTTCAACTGAATTTATATTATACACCTACAAAATTAACGGAGAACTCCCTAGTTTTTAATAAGAAGCGAATGACAGAGTGGTGGGAGCAGGGCTTGGCTTATGCTCAGGAGAAATTCAAGTCCAATTCTTCTCCTTTACCTCAAAAAAAAGAAATGTATTAGTCCAAACAAAAAGCCTCGTTAAAACGAGGCTTTTTTAATGTTTAGTTAGGGATATAAAGTGATTAAGCCCTACTGAGACAAATAGTCTAAGGCCATTTCAGAAAGTGTTTTCACGCCCAATAACATTCCAGCGTCGTCAATTTTGAAGTCTGGAGTGTGGTGTGGGAAAGCTTCTTGATTACCTGGAGTATTGCCTCCTAAAAAGAAATAGAATCCCGGTACTTTTTCTTGGAAAAAAGAAAAATCTTCTGCCCCTGTTATGGCTTTCATAAGCATTACCTGGTCTTTACCTGCAGTTTTCTGTAGTGTGGGTAACATTTGTCCTACCAAATTAGCGTCGTTATAGGTAATAGCCGCACCGTTCACAATTTCTACGGTAGCTGTTCCACCGTATGCAGTAGCTATAGCAGAAACCATTTCTTTCATTCGCTTGCCAATATGATCCCTCATTTTATAATCAAGCGTTCTAATAGTCCCTACCATTTCAGCAGTTTCAGGAATGATGTTAAAACGAACACCAGCTGTTATTTTACCTACCGTAATCACAGCAGCTTCGTTGGTTAGATCAGATTCCCTAGAAATGATTGTTTGTAGACCGTCAATAATTTTTGCACAGATTAAAATAGGATCCACTCCCCCCCAAGGCTGAGAACCATGGGTTTGTTTTCCTTGCACTTTAATCACAAAACGGTCAGAGGCAGCCATTGCGCCTAGGGGCTTATATCCGATCATACCTACAGGGAGTACAGAATTAATGTGTAGGCCAAAAATGGCGTCTACCGAAGGGTTTTCTAAGACACCCTCTTTTACCATGAGCGACGCGCCCCCTTCTTCTCCTGGTGGTGGACCTTCTTCAGCAGGTTGAAATACAAATTTCACACTGCCTTTTATCTTGTCTTTGTGTTTACTTAAAACAGATGCTACACCCATAAGAATGGCTGTGTGGGTATCGTGACCGCAGGCGTGCATTACGCCAACTTTTTCCCCCATAAAAGTCCCTTTTACGGTAGATTTAAAAGGCAGATCATTACGCTCCGTAACAGGCAATGCGTCTATGTCTGCTCTCAGTGCTACCACTTTTCCGGGAAGATCCCCTTTTAAAATACCCACAACCCCTGTTTTTGCCACCCCAGTGGTTACTTCAATGCCTAAGCTTCTGAGATGGGCTGCAATTTTAGCAGCGGTTTTAAATTCTTGGTTAGAGAGTTCGGGATTCTGATGTATGTCATGGCGCCATTCAATGACCTGAGCTTCTATTTTTTCATAGTCGGAGACAGGCAATTGGAGTTGTGCTTGGGCAAAAGTTCCCAGCCCTAAAAAAATGGCTACTACTGTTTTTTTCATAAGTTCATTAAAATGATTGGTTATTTGTTTAAATATACTCATATTATTAAAACCAATGTTTCTAGGGCTCTTTTTTGTTTATAATTATTGGTTGTTCCCGCTTAAGAAACGCATATTAATAGTTAAATTTATACCCTAAAGATTGCATATTGAAAAACTACATAGAAAGCTTAAATGAGGCTCAGAAAGCCCCAGTACTCCATAAAGATGGCCCCTTAATGGTCATAGCAGGCGCGGGTTCTGGAAAGACTAGGGTGCTCACCATAAGAATTGCGCATCTCATGTCTCTTGGGGTAGATTCTTTTAATATTCTCGCCTTAACTTTCACCAATAAGGCGGCTAGAGAGATGAAGCATAGGATCTCTACAATAGTAGGTGGTGCAGAGGCTAAGAATCTATGGATGGGAACTTTTCACTCAGTGTTTGCCAAATTATTGCGATTTGACGGCGATAAACTGGGTTACCCTAGCAATTTCACTATATACGATACGCAAGATTCTCAAAGACTCATTGCTTCAATTATTAAAGAAATGGGACTGGACAAGGATATCTATAAATACAAGCAAATCCAGAATAGAATATCTTCCTATAAAAACAGTTTAATAACCGTTAAAGCCTATCACAACAATCCAGACCTTCTCGAGGCAGACGCTATGGCTAAAAGACCTCAAACCGGCGCTATTTACAAGGAATATGTAGACCGTTGTTTTAAGGCCGGTGCCATGGATTTTGATGATTTACTATTGCGTACCAATGAACTTCTAACCAGATTTCCTGAGGTGCTTATGAAGTACCAAAACAGGTTTAAATACATCTTAGTAGATGAGTACCAAGATACCAACCACTCGCAGTATTTAATCGTAAAAGCCCTTTCAGATAGGTACCAGAACATTTGTGTTGTAGGAGATGACGCCCAAAGTATTTACTCTTTTAGAGGCGCCAATATAGACAACATATTAAATTTCCAGAAAGATTACGATCAGGTAGCTCAATACAGATTAGAGCAGAATTATAGGTCTACAGACAATATTGTAAAAGCAGCCAACAGCATTATTTCTAACAACACCAATCAACTAGACAAGGTAGTATGGACTTCTAACGATCCTGGAGAATTAATTACTGTTCACAGATCTCCAACAGATGCTGAGGAGGGAAGGTTTGTAGCCGGAAGTATTTTAGAAACTAAAATGCAAGAACAACTTCCAAACAGTTCCTTTGCGGTACTTTACAGAACCAATTCACAATCTAGGGCCATAGAAGACGCTCTGAGGAAAAGAGATATTGCCTACAGAATTTTTGGAGGGCTATCTTTTTATCAAAGAAAAGAAATTAAAGATGTATTGGCCTATTTAAGGTTGGTGATTAACCCTAAAGATGAAGAGGCTCTAAAGCGTATTATAAATTTTCCAGCTAGGGGAATTGGTCAGAGTACTTTGGATAAATTGGTGGTTGCAGCAAACCATTACGGCAGGTCTATTTTTGAAGTGATGGAACATTTAGACACCATTCCACTTCAGATAAACAGTGGTACTAAGCGTAAATTAGAAGATTTTGTCACCATGATCAAAAGTTATCAGGTGCTCAATGAGACAGCAGACGCATTTACGCTCTCTGAACATGTGGCTAAAAAGTCTGGCCTGCTTTTGGAATTCAAAAAAGACGGGACTCCTGAAGGAATTGCTAAAATGGAAAATATAGAGGAACTCCTCAATGGTATTAAGGACTTTGTCGATGGCCAGCAGGAGCTGGCCGATGCTACAGGAAATATTGCTGAATTTCTTGAAGATGTATCTCTTGCAACAGACTTAGATAAAGAAGTTGGAGATGAAGATAGGGTAGCGCTTATGACCATTCATATGGCTAAGGGTCTAGAGTTCCCTGTAGTGTATGTAGTGGGTATGGAAGAAGATCTTTTTCCTTCTGCGATGAGTATGAACACTAGGTCAGAACTAGAGGAGGAGCGGAGGCTTTTTTATGTAGCCCTTACAAGAGCAGAAAAAAAGGCCTACTTGACTTATGCCCAAACAAGATACAGGTGGGGTAAACTCGTAGACGCTGAACCTTCTAGATTTATAGAGGAAATAGACGACAGTTTCTTAGACATGCAAGTCCCCATTGATTCTTACCGATATAAACCTATGATAGATGCAGATATTTTTGGCGATGTAGACAAAAGTAAACTGCGACAAACCAAACCAGTTTCTACCACACCACCGAGTTCTTTTAGACCTAAAGAGAACCAATTGAGAAAGCTTAGAAAAATTAAGCCAGATTTATCTAGTCCTATTGGAAATGGAGAAGATGGCATAGAATTAGTGGCTGGCTCCCTAGTAAAACACAGTAGGTTTGGGGGTGGAAAGGTAATCTCTTTAGAAGGAGTAGGAGCAGATAAGAAAGCTACTATTGACTTTGAGGTTGGTGGTCTAAAAAAACTGATCCTTCGTTTTGCGAAATTAGAAGTAATGTCTTAAAAAATATGGGGCAATTAATTAAAATATATCCAGAAAATCCTCAGGAGTCTGCTTTGGAAAAGGTAGTTCGTGCACTTAGAGAGGGTGCGCTTATTATTTACCCAACAGATACTGTTTATGGCATTGGTTGTGATATTACCAACAATAAAGCTTTGGAGAAGTTGGCCAAATTAAAAGGCGTAAAGCTTGAAAAAGCTACCTGGTCTTTTATTTGTGCAGACCTCAGTAATATCTCTGACTATGTGAAACAAATTGATACGGCTACCTTTAAAATTTTAAAACGATCTTTACCTGGTCCTTATACTTTTGTACTTCCCGGCAACAATAATCTTCCTAAGGCCTTTAAGAAGCGTAAGACTGTAGGGATAAGGGTGCCAGACCACTCTATTCCTAAAAAGATAGTAGAAATGCTTGGAAATCCTATAGTCTCTACTTCAATTTATGATCCTGATGAATTGCTAGAATACACCACAGATCCTGAACTTATATTTGAAAAATGGGCTTCTCATGTTGCCTTTGTAATAGATGGGGGTTATGGAGATAATGTGCCCTCTACTATTGTAGATTTATCTGGAGATGCGCCTGAACTGATTCGTCAAGGTAAAGGGGACTTTGATCTGTTTTAGTGGTGATTTTTTTCCCATTGAAAAAGACATTTGATTAAAAATTGGAATGCGATTAAAAAAAAATGCCACCCAGAGGGTGGCATTTTTAGTATCATGTTTGCAAAAACTTAGTTAATTGCAGCATCTTTTAATCCTTCTTCTATCATAGTATAGAACTGATCAATTTTAGGAAGAACTACGATTCTAGTTCTTCTGTTTTTAGACAGTTCTGAAGAAACTGGTACATACTCAGCTCTACCAGCTGCAGTCATACGCTTAGGATCTACACCAAAATCTTTTTGTAGCATTCTCACTACTGATGTAGCTCTCTTTACAGATAAATCCCAGTTGTCTACTAAGTCTCCTTTAGAGAAACTTCTTTCATCTGTATGACCTTCTACCATAAATTCGAAATCTGGTTTGTTATTAACCACTTTAGCTACTTTTTCTAATACAGACTTCGCTTTATTAGATACTACATAACTACCCGTGTTAAATAATAACTTGTCAGAGATAGATACAAAAACAACGCCTTTATCTACGCTAATCTCAATATCTTCATCATCTAAGTTGCCCAATACACCTTTCAGACTTTGAACCAATGCAAGGTTGACAGAATCTCTTCTAGTGACAGCATTGTTTAATTTACGAATGGTCAGGTCTTTCTCTTTTAAACTTTCCAAAGAGCGCTCTAAATTGTCTGCTCCCTTAGAAGTTAATGTAGTTAGGTTACCAAGGTTGTTAATCAGTTCTTGATTGTTTGCTTTTAAATAAGCATTTTGATCTTCAAGCAATTGCAAACGAGCAGTGTCTTCCAAACAGCTGTTCAATTTAACCGTAGCTGAATTGAGTAAGTCTTGGGTTTCTTTTTGTTTTGCTTCTAAGTCAGTGTATTTTTTTTGAGATACACAAGAAGAAAGTAATAGTGTGGCGCCTAAGCAGCCAAGAATGATTTTTTTCATGGGTTGGAAAAATATAATTAGTACATCAAATTTATATTTAATCTTTTAAATAGAGTTTGTAAGTTAGTTAATCTTTTACTAAAAGCGAAAACTTTTTTAACCCTCTCACATAATGAGACCAAACTATTGATGTGGTGTTGTAATATTTGAGGTGTTTTTTTGGGCGTGGGTATTTTCTAAAAGCCCTAACTGCCCCTTTGTAAAAACCAAAATGGGCATGAATAATTGCCAGACAATGACTGAACTTGCCTTGAATAATAAATCTACCTCCAGCAATCCCATCAAGAATAAGCCTAATAAAAATCACTATTAAGGCCCTTTTTAAAGGCATGTTTTTTAATATTGAAAAAAGAGAGTTTCTAAAATTTAGAAATGTTTTTTTAGGGTTCATATTGCTCAGGGTTGAGCCACCCAAATGAAACACAGTGCTATCTCCGAGATACATGACTTTATATCCAAGATTTCTTGCCCTCCAGCAAAGGTCTATCTCCTCCTGGTGGGCAAAGTAAGTTTCGTCAAAACCATTGAGTAAAAGAAATACCTTCCTTCTAATAAACATACAAGCTCCAGTGGCCCAAAAAATTTCAGTGTTGTCATTGTATTGGCCCAGGTCTTGTTCTATGTGTTGAAATATTCTTCCCCGGCAAAAAGGATAACCCAAGGCGTCTAAATATCCCCCTGCTGCTCCGGCGTATTCAAAATGTGACTTTTGTAATTCATCTAAAATTTTAGGCTGTGCTATAGCCAATTGTGCGTCTGAATTAAAGGCTGTTAATATAGGCACTAGCCAATTTTCAGCGGGGGAAACGTCTGAATTCAGTAAACAAAATAGAGGTTCACTTATTTGTTGTAAGGCCAAATTATACCCACCAGCAAAACCATTATTATAGGGCATTTCTATGATGGTAACCTGAGGAAATTGTTCTTTTAAAAGTACTATTGAACTATCTGTAGATCCGTTATCTGCCACATATACATGTGCCATTTCTCCACTGTTTTTAAGAACAGTAGGAAGGAATCGCTCCAACAAAGCGGCTCCATTCCAATTGAGTATTACTACGGCTATTTGTTTCACAGGATTTTTAAATGGCAAATTAAGGGATATATTCAGGAATACTTTGTACAAAAGTATAATTTTCTGCTTCTTTGTCTATAACGCAATAATAGTGCGATAAACCATTAGTTACCATGAGCAACTCGGCATTTAAGCTCAAATTATATCGGGCAATTTGATCAAATGTTTCTTGGCTAATTTTTATTTCAGGTGCTTTACATTCTACCAATAAATAGATGCTACCATCTTTATTAAAAATAACCACATCGACCCTTTTTGTCAATCCGTTTACAAGAATTTTTTTTTCAACATTAATGAGGCTTTTAGGATATTTCTTTTCATAAATCAAATACCATATTAGATGTTGTCTTACCCATTCCTCTGCTTGTATTTGGACAAATTTTTTCCTGATAATATCAAAAACATAGGGCTTATTTTTCCTACTTTTGATTCTGAAAGGATAGGTTGGAAAGTTTAAAACTTGCATGATGCAAATTTGATGAATTTAATTGAATGGAAGAAGCAAAGTTAATTGCTAGTGAAATAAATAAGGGAAATTTTAGCACGCTCTATTTGCTTTATGGAGATGAGCCATACTACATAGACGCTATTTCCAATTTAATTGAGCAAAAGGCACTTCCTGAAGAAGAGAAAGCTTTCAATCAATTAATTGTCTATGGAAAAGATGCCCTTATAGAAGATATTGTCTCACAAGCCAAGCGCTACCCAATGATGGCAGAAAGGCAATTAATTATTGTCAAAGAAGCACAACATCTCTCCAGACAAATAGATGGCCTTCAAGAGTATGCAAAACAACCCCTACAAACAACTATTTTAGTACTTTGCTATAAATACCAAAAACCAGATAAAAGAAAAGGCGTTTTTAAAGCTTTTCAAAAAAATGGAACTATTTTGGAGTCCAAAAAAATTTATGACAATAAAATTCCTTCTTGGATTAATGATTTAATTCAACGAAAGGGATTTTCAGCTCAACCAGCTGTGCCTCATTTATTATTTGAATTTCTTGGTACAGATTTGAGCAGGATAGAAAAAGAAATAGACAAGTTGTCTATTCACATAGAAAAAGGCGCTTTAATTACTCCAGATATAGTTGAGCAGCACATTGGTATTAGTAAAGATTACAACAACTTTGAATTAAAAAAAGCCATTGGTGAAAGAGATATTTTAAAAGCATTTAAGATTGTGCATTATTTTGCTCACAATCCAAAAGACAATCCTTTTTTAGTGACAGTATCTATTCTACACAGTTTTTTCACTCAAATTATGCAATATCACGGGCTTACAGATCACAATCCAAGCCATGTAGCAGCAAGTTTAGGGATTTCTCCATTTTTCATTAATGAAATTAAAAGTGCTGCAAAACAGTACCCCATGAAAAGAGTGAGTCAAATCTTAAAAACACTTAAGGACTTAGACCTTAAAAATAAAGGACTAGGCGCTCCAACGGATCACGAAAATTTACTGAAGGAAGTATTGATTAAAATACTCTAATCAAGGATTAAGCTGTTGCTAGGATACAAGCGGCTTAAAATCTGGAGTCAATTTTACCGATATTTTCAGATAAAATAATCTTTAAGTTAACACCACCTAAGAAAGGGCAAAGAGCAGCGAAAAATGTAGTGTCTCTATCTTACATTACAATTCTGGATAGGCACTTGGATTAGACTCGTGCATGATGCTGTAAATACCTTCAAAAATGTCTTCTGCATTTGGCTTAGAAAAATAATCACCGTCACTAGCGTATGCAGGCCTGTGTGCCTTGGCAGTTAAGGTAGTTGGCGGGGTGTCTAAGTATTTAAAAGCCCCCTGTTTTTCTATGATTTCTTGTATTAAATAAGCGGCACAACCACCTGGAACATCTTCATCTATCACGATGAGTCTATTTGTTTTTTTAACACTTTCTAATACGTCATGCTTAAGATCAAAAGGCAAGAGACTTTGAGCGTCTATGAGTTCAACATCTATGTCATAATTTTGAAGTGAACCAATGACTTGTTTTACTATCCTTAGGGTTGAACCATAAGAGAGTACTGTGATATCTTTACCCTCTTTTAAAATATCTACCACACCAATGGGTGTACATATTTCAGATAAATTATTAGGCATAGGCTCTTTTAACCTATAGCCATTTAAACTTTCAATGACAATAGCAGGTTCGTCGCTTTTCATCAATGTGTTATAAAAACCAGCTGCAACGGTCATATTTCTTGGAGTTAAGATATACATTCCTCTTAAAAAATGAATGAGACCACCCATTTGAGATCCAGAATGCCAAATGCCTTCTAGCCTATGCCCCCTTGTTCTAACAATTAATGGTGCTTTTTGTTTTCCAAAAGTCCTATAGCGCAAAGAAGCCAAATCATCACTGAGTGTTTGCAATGCGTAAAGCATATAATCTAGGTATTGAATCTCAGCAACAGGTCTTAAACCCCTGAGCGCCATTCCAATTCCCTGTCCTATAATGCTGGCTTCTCTAATACCCGTATCTGCTACTCTGGTTTCACCATACTTTTTTTGTAAACCTTCTAAACCTTGATTTACGTCTCCAATAGTTCCACTGTCTTCCCCAAAAATCAAAAACTCAGGATATTTTTCTAACAGTTGATCAAAGTTATCTCTAAGAATAAGCCTTCCATCTACCATAGGTGCATCTTCGCTGTAAGTAGGTGGAATAGCAGGCATATTGGTCGCTTTATTTTCATGCTCACTGTACAAGTGTGCACTGTAGATTGGTTGCATTTCTGTCATAAAGCGCAACAACCAATTTTTAAGCATTTCGCGTTCTTTGGTTTGTTCGCCAATTAATCCTCTAAGGGCTAATCTTGCTTTTGCTGCCAGGTCTTTTTTTATAGGCTCTTCAATAGCGATCAAGTCGTTAAGAATACTTGTAATAGCTGCTTTATTTTGAGTATTTTCTAATACGGACCTAAGTACTTTGACTAAATCTTTTTTATAAGCCAAATGAGGAGCTAAGAATTCAGACCAAGCCTCTTTCTTTGCATTCCGTACCTCTCTTTTAATATCTTTTTCAATTTCAAGCAGATACTCTTCATCTGCAAAACCATTTTCTAGAATCCAAGACCTAAATTTTACATTACAATCTTGTTCTTTTTCCCAAATAAGACGATCATCAGATTTATACCTCTCGTGAGAACCTGAAGTAGAGTGTCCTTGAGGTTGCGTGAGTTCTATTACGTGAATGATTACAGGGATATGCTTTTCTCTAGCAATCTGAGCCGCTTCTTGATATGTTTTTACAAGGGCAGGGTAGTCCCAACCATTGACTTTAAAAATTTCATACCCATTTGTGCCTTCTTCTTTTTGAAAGCCTTTGAGTATTTCACTAATACTCTCCTTGGTTGTTTGGTGTTTTGCATGAACAGAAATACCATACTCGTCATCCCAAACACTCACCACCATGGGCACTTGAAGCACACCTCCTGCATTGATAGTCTCAAAAAACAAACCCTCACTTGTACTTGCATTTCCTATGGTACCCCAAGCCACTTCGTTTCCTTGAACAGAAAATAGATGAGCGTCTATATTTTTTTCCGAGCGATACACTTTTGAAGCCTGTGCCAAACCGAGTAACCTGGGCATTTGAGCTGCTGTTGGTGATATATCTGCACTGCTATTATATTGCTTAGTTAAGTTTTTCCAGCTACCATCTTCCTGGAGGCTATGGGTTACAAAGTGTCCGCCCATTTGCCTTCCAGCACTCATAGGCTCTTTTTCAATATCCGTAGTCGCATATAAACCGTGAAACAGGTCTTTGGGTTTTAAAAGATCCAATGCCATCATAAAGGTTTGGTCTCTGTAATAACCACTTCTAAAATCACCTTCATTAAAAGCCTTAGCCATGGCTATTTGGGGTATTTCTTTTCCATCTCCAAAAATTCCAAATTTAGCTTTACCTGTTAAAACTTCCCTTCTACCCAATAAACTATACTCCCTTGAAGTGACTGCAATTTTATAATCAGCTATAATTTCTGATTTAAACTCGTCAAAAGAAATTTGTTTTTTAGAATTGGCAGTAGATATATCCATTAACTGTAGGTGTTTGCTTTTGGCATCAAAAATTCATTGCAAAAATATAGAAAAAAGATGGAATATTTTCACTTATCACAAGTGGCAATTGATTAATATGAAAAAAAACAGCTATTCAAATAATGAATTATCAATAATTCACAATGATCAGACATTTTGTTGAGAAAAACGCAAAATTTAGAACCATTTTCTATTGAAGAGTCCAATGAGTGTTTTAGGACTTAAAGTCACAACAAACCGAATTTTCTCTGCGTAATTTTCTTGTCCAGATTCCCATC
>CAKZOR010000107.1 GCA_937136755.1 uncultured Flavobacteriaceae bacterium
CACACCAATTAGACGGTTTTGTAGCCACTACTGGATCTCCAGCATGGAGTATAGATTGGTTAAACGGAGACAACTACCATGTGTCCAGTTCTTCGCCCGCCGCCTGGGCCGGCTACCCCAACATCACCGTTCCTATGGGAGATGTGCACGGTCTGCCAGTAGGACTATCGTTCTTTGGCACCGCTTGGAGTGAGCCTAGCCTGATAGAAATGGCCTATGGCTTTGAACAGGCCACCAAAGCCAGAATTGTTCCCACCTTTAGGGCTTGGGATGCAGAATAAATGATGTCATTCAAAACAAAAAAGTCCGCAGCACTTGCTGCGGACTTTTTTTATAAGGAACTGCGAATTATTCTACCGTAAAAGTCAAAAGGTTTTGGGTAGCCTGGTTGTGAAACAGCTGGTAAAAATAAACTGTTTCTTTCTGGTTTTTTGTGCCCCAATCTTCGTATTGGGTTATTTTCAAGCTCACTGGAGTGTCTGCTTTAGAATGGGCTTTTCCTAGCAAACTCCAGGATCCTTTTAAACTGTGGTCCAGGAAAAAAGAGGTGGCACTATAGCCGTTAATCTGCTCATTTAAAATGGCTTCCTGTTGTGCGGGTAACTGATGGGAAAAAGTATGTACCTGCTGGTTAGGATTCACAAAAGTCAACGAAAATTGGTCTAAGGGATTCACCCATTCCACCACAAATCGAATGGGCTGGGGTGGCGTTTCTTCGTAACGGTCAGACAGTCTAATAAGAGACATATCTTCTTTTGAGATAGTGTAGTTTCGTTCCAAATTCCAGATTTCATCGTACACAATACCTTCAATCCCTTCGGACTGATCCATCTTTTTCCCTCTTAAAATATACTTCATATAGGTCTCCCAAGATTTCTGAGTTTGATTATTCTTGAGATAGGCCTGTGCCAAATCTCTAAAAGATTGGGCATAAGAAGGACGCTGCATCAGAATTTCCTTATAGAGTATCGCAGACAGATCGGGTCTGTTTTCTGCGTCAAGATAAAAAGCCAATCTTTTTAATGCATCTGGGTTTTTGCTGTGAAGGTCCCTGTAGTTTAAAACACTTTTTTCTGTATTAAACTCAAGCGCTTCAATATCATCTGCTGGGGTGGAGGTGGCTGAAAAATCATCAAAACCGCGCTTGGTATAATTTTTAAAGAACCCTTTCTCTACGACTTTATTAAAGAGTAGTTCCTCTCTTTCAACAATTTCTTGTTGTTGCTTTAAAAATTGATTCTTGGTGCGAATGGCAATGACCCCAGCACCAGCCTCTGAACCATACAAGGTAGTGGCGGCAATACCCCTTAGTACTAAGATGTCTTCTACCCTGCTAATGTCTATGGTCTCAGGAACAGTCTGATCCCTGTAAATAAAACCATCTACATCCCAAAGGACTCCAGTTGTTAAGCCAAAAGTTGCTCCGTTTCTAAGTCTTGCCCTATACCGAATGGCTTCATAAACATTTGAATAGTTTCTATTAAGGTCTTTTCCCTTAATATACATGGTGGCAAAACCTGCAGATTCAGGATTTATGGTGGCATAGGCTGTTTTAAAAGCAATAGGCTTATCTAAAATTGAAAAGGGCGCTTTCTGACGGTTCTCTCTGGAGATAACCACCTCATCCAAGGCAGTGACTTTGGGTCGCATTTGGAGGGTGAGCTTGCGGGTCACGTCGTCTACGCGAACACGGAGTTCCTCTAGCCCCTGACTGTTAAAGTATAAAAAATCGCCTTCTTTTACTTCAATCGTAAAATCCCCTTTTTCATTAGAGCTTATGGCCATTTCTTCATTGTTCAATTTTATTCGAACACCTTCTAAAGGAGCATTGTCAAATAAAATTTTTCCTTCTAAATTTCTTTGCGCCTGAACACTCACAGTTCCCAGGACCATTAATAAGAGTAATACATTTTTCATAGGGAGGAATTTAAAAGTTACTTATAATCACATAATTACAACAACTGTGCCATAAAATTACAACAGAAACTTCACAAAATAAATACTTAGTGGTAACTTAGGAAAGTCTTATTAACATAACCCGATGAAAACACCAACCTACACAAAAATCTTATCGATTCTCTGTTTTATTATAGCCACAGGTATTTCTAAAGCACAACAAACAGATAAAACACCTGCACCTAATTACGCTTTAGCGGCTAAGTTTTCCCCTACGCAGCTAGCCAAATTGGTACACTCTACCAGTGTAAACCCTCACTGGCTCAAAAATGGGAATAAGTTTTGGTACCAATACAAAACCACCGCTGGGTCTAACTATTATTTGGTAGATGCAGACAAGCGCAGCAAAACCAAATTGTTCAACAATGATCGAATGGCTGCCTGGCTCACTGAAATTACCAAGGACCCCTATGATGGACAACACCTGCCAAAATTTGATTTTGAGTTTGTAAATAATGAGCGGGCCATTCGCTTTAGGGTCACTTCTTCGGAACTCGTTCCTGTAGCAAAAGACAAAAAGGCGTCGGCCAAAGGCCAAAAAAAACCTAAAAAAGAGAAGAAAGTATTTCTTTTAGAGTACACCCTTGGAGGAAAAGGACTCAAGGTCATTAGCCACGAAAAGGAGGGTAAAAAAGACTATGAAAAGTGGGCCAATATTGCACCAGATTCCTCAGTGGTACTATTTGCTAAGGAGTATAACCTCTACTGGATGGACAAGGAAAATTTCCTGAAAGCCGTGAAAAATGAAAAAGATTCTACTATTGTAGAAAACCAATGGACCACGGACGGCGAGCAGCACTTTGGCTATGGTGGGAGTACTAGAGGAAAAGATAATGAGGCTATTGAAAAAGAAAAAAAAGACCGTAAATACGTCTATGGGCATTGGACAGATAATGGTGAAAAATTCGTCTTCCAAAAGACAGATAGTAGAGCGATTAAAGACCTTTGGGTTATTAATTCAGTAGCCAATAAAAGGCCTACCTTGGAGACTTATAAATACCATATGCCTGGAGAACAAGAATTTTACAAAAGGGAACTTTTGGTATTTGATATTCCCTCAAAAACACATATTAAGGTGGCTTTAGACACTGTAAAACAACAGTCTATTGCTGTGTATGGACGTCCGAGTCTTCCTTCTACTTACGACGACGATTTTAGGCCTAGGCTACTCTTGTCTAAGAAAGGAAATATATACTTTAATGTGATTAGTAGGGACCGTAAAAAAATGGATATTTGTGTGGCAGACATTGAGACTGGTGAAGTGAAAGTACTCATTGAAGAACGCATGAATACCTATATTGAATCTAGGGACTTGGTCCTTTTATACGACGAAACTCAGATGATTCACTGGTCCGAACGCGATGGTTGGGCACATTTTTACCGCTACAATGCAGACGGTAGCCTGCGCAATAGAATTACCCGTGGAACATTTCATTCTGAGGCAGTGAGCGGTGTGGATGAAAAATCAGGGATGCTTTACTTTACGGCTCATGGGGTGCAGCCTGGTATAGATCCCTACTATGAACACCTCTATGCGGTGTCCTTAAATGGAGGAACACCTAAGGCCTTACATCCTGGAGATTTTACGGCCTCCAGCCGACCTTCTGACAATCACAAATATTTTGTGAGCAATTTCTCTAGAGTCAATACGGTTCCTAAGTCTGAACTCAGGAATGCGTCCGGTCAGTTGGTGCTAGATTTGGAAACTGCAGACCTTTCTGCCTTGTTTGCTGCTGGCTACCAATTCCCAGAGCCCTTTAAAGTAAAGGCAGACGACGGAATTACAGATATTTATGGGGTGCTTTACAAGCCCTTTGATTTTGATGAAAACAAGCAATATCCGCTCTTGGAATACGTATATCCTGGGCCTCAGACAGAGGCTGTGAACAAGGCCTTTTCAGTGAGAATGGACCGCTTGGATCGCATGGCCCAATTAGGGTTTGTAGTGGCTACTATGGGAAATAGAGGGGGACACCCTGACCGCTCAAAGTGGTACCACAATTACGGTTATGGCAACCTGAGAGACTATGGCTTGGCAGACAAAAAATACGTGGCAGAACAGCTGGCCAACCGCCATGATTTTATCAATATTAATAAGGTGGGGATTTTTGGACACTCTGGTGGTGGTTTTATGTCTACTGCAGCCATGTTGGTTTATCCAGATTTCTTTAAGGCGGCAGTTTCTGCTGCTGGAAACCATGACAATTCTATGTACAATTCCTGGTGGAGTGAAACCCATCACGGGGTTTTAGAAGAAATGGATGAAAATGGAGAAGTGCGTTACCAATACGACATTGACAAAAACCAATCTTTGGCGGCAAACCTAAAGGGACAATTGCTTTTGGTGACTGGAGATATAGACAACAACGTTCACCCTGGTGCTACCATTCGCATGGCCAACGCACTGATAAAGGCCCACAAACGCTTTGACTTTAAATTACTCCCTGGTCAGAGACACGGTTTTGGTAATATGACAGAGTACGCTTTTTGGCTGCGTGCAGATCATTTTAGCAAACACCTTTTAGGCGTACCTGCTACTGAGGTAGACCTACTTCAGATGAATAGGGATGTCCCTCAAAATAAATAACTAATTATTGGTTTTTAACCCCTCTTTTTTTACTGTATTTGTTAGAAGCAGTATTGGGTGGCAAAGGCTTTTTGGCAGTTTTTTGAACCACAGTTGGAGTGTCATTGTCCTTCTGAGCGTTTTGTTTCGCGCTACCACAACTGAAAAATAAAACGGCTAAAGTGGCTAATAATA
Source organism: uncultured Flavobacteriaceae bacterium (assembly GCA_937136755.1). Lineage (GTDB taxonomy): Bacteria > Bacteroidota > Bacteroidia > Flavobacteriales > Flavobacteriaceae > MAG-120531. The sequence continues at coordinate 4,718 of CAKZOR010000107.1, forward strand.
TCTGTTTCATGATCCTTTTTTTTTTAAAAATAGTACAGAAAACGGATTTTTACAAATAGTATGAGCAAGTTTATGTGATTGCATATGAAAATATTTTATACATTTGTATATACAATAATTGTAGCAACATTAAAAAATGCATATGAAAACAATACTACATACTGCTGACAGTAGGGGAACTGCCAATCATGGCTGGTTACAATCGTATCACACTTTTAGCTTTGCAGGATACCACCATCCAGAGCGGCATCATTTTGGGGTACTTAGGGTGTTAAACGACGACACCGTTGCCGGGGGTATGGGTTTTGGTACCCATCCGCATAGAGATATGGAGATTATTTCGATTCCATTAGAAGGAGACTTAAAACACCAAGACAATACGGGAACAGCCGCCCTAATTAAGCATGGAGATGTGCAAGTTATGAGTGCTGGAACGGGTATTGAACACAGCGAATACAATGCTAATGCAGATAAAACCGTCAAGTTCTTACAAATTTGGGTCATTCCAAAAGTAACAGGGGTGCCCCCTCGCTACCAGCAAATAAGCTTGAAGGCTGAAGACAGAAAAAACAAATTACAACAAATCTTATCGCCAAATTCCGAAGACCAAGGGGTCTGGATACACCAAGATGCTTGGTTCCATTTGGGAAGCTTAGACAAAGGAACAGCACTAAAATACCAACTAAAAGACCCACAAAACAATGGGGTGTATGCCTTTTTGATCAATGGATCATTGGAAGTGGCAGGTTCGCATTTAACACAAAGAGATGGTTTAGGGATTACCGACACCCATAAATTTGATTTAAAAGCCTCAGAGAACAGTGAAATTTTACTCATGGAAGTGCCCATGGGATTGCCTAGAGTGTAAGCTTCTTTAAACATCTAGACATAGCATACTGTTTTACCCAAAATTTATCCTATTTTTGGGTAAAACATCTTTTATGAAACCAGCGCAAAATTTTAAAAATCACCCCAAACTTGTCAAAGGATTCCACGGTTTATTAAGCTTTTGTATTCTAGCACTTTTAGGGGGTAGTGTGAGCTACTTCTTCTTGGCAGAAGAGGGACATGCCTACCCGGCAAGTCTTTTTTTACTGACTACTTTTATTTTTTTAGTCCTGGTTTGGTATACCAGACAGTTTCCGCTCAAGGCCCAAGACAGGGCCATAAGGGCAGAGGAAAATTTAAGACACTATGTGCTCACCGGAAAATTACTGCCAGCCGAACTTAGAATGGGCCAAATCATTGCGCTACGCTTTGCACCAGATGAGGAATTCTTACCGCTTATAGACCGAGCAATTAAAGAAGGGTTGAGCCAAAAAGAGATTAAAATGGCTATTAAAAACTGGAAACCAGATTATTACAGGGTCTAATCAATAAAGCTGTTCAATTTCATTATAAGAAAAAACAATAGCTTTTATTATTTTCATATCTAATTCTGATATAACTTGTTGTGGTCTAATATAAAGTCACATCAATTATGGAACATTATTCAGAAAATGGGGGCGCTAAGTGTCCTTTCTCTCAAGGAGCCGTTAAAAGTGCCGCAGGAAAAGGCACCTCTAACAAAGACTGGTGGCCCAACCAGCTCAATATTAATATACTCAGACAACACGGCAAAGCTTCTAATCCTATGGATGAGGGCTTTGACTATAAAAAAGCCTTTGAAGGCCTAGATCTTAAAGCGCTCAAGCAGGATTTATACGACCTCATGACCGATTCTCAAGATTGGTGGCCTGCAGATTTTGGGCACTATGGGCCTTTCTTTATTCGAATGGCTTGGCACAGTGCCGGAACCTATAGAATTGCAGACGGCCGCGGTGGTGGTGGCACTGGCGCACAGCGTTTTGCTCCGCTTAACAGCTGGCCAGACAACGGCAATTTAGATAAGGCAAGATTGTTACTTTGGCCTATTAAAAGAAAGTACGGCAACAAAATATCTTGGGGAGACCTCATGATTCTCGCAGGGAACTGTGCCCTGGAATCCATGAATTTTAAAACCTTTGGTTTTGGTGGAGGTAGAGAAGATATTTGGGAACCAGAGCAAGATATTTACTGGGGATCTGAAGGCAAATGGTTAGAAAATCAGAGATACTCTGGAGACAGGGACTTAGAAAACCCACTGGCTGCAGTGCAAATGGGTCTTATTTATGTAAACCCAGAGGGTCCAGACGGACATCCTGATCCTTTGGCTTCTGCTAGAGATATTAGAGAAACTTTTGGAAGAATGGCCATGAATGATGAGGAAACCGTTGCCTTAATCGCTGGAGGTCACACTTTTGGAAAAACCCACGGAGCTGCTAACCCAGATGAATATGTGGGTCCAGAGCCTGCTGGAGCACCTATTGAAGCGCAAAGCATGGGATGGGAAAATAGTTTTGGTACTGGAAATGCTGGAGACACCATTACTTCTGGTTTAGAAGTTACCTGGACCACTACGCCAACCCAATGGAGCAACAACTACTTTGAAAATTTATTTGGCTATGAGTGGGAACTCACCAAGAGTCCGGCAGGTGCCCACCAGTGGAAACCAAAAAATAATGGGGGTGCGGGAACGGTTCCAGACGCACATGACCCCAATAAGCGTCATGCCCCTATGATGCTTACCTCAGATATTGCCCTTAGAGAAGATCCTATCTACGAGAAAATTTCGAGGCGTTTCTATGAGCATCCAGACGAATTTGCAGACGCTTTTGCTCGGGCTTGGTTTAAATTAACCCACAGAGATATGGGGCCTAAATCACTTTATTTGGGAGAAGAAGTACCCCAAGAAACCTTGATTTGGCAGGATCCAATTCCAGCACCTACTGCCCCTGTAATTTCAGAGGCAGATGTTAAAAGTTTAAAACATGATTTGGCCAATAGTGGGCTGAGCAATACAGAAATGGTACAAACGGCGTGGGCTTCTGCCAGTACTTTTAGAGGCTCGGACAAAAGAGGTGGGGCCAATGGTGCTAGAATAGCCTTGGCCCCACAAAAAGATTGGGCCGTAAACCAGCCAGAAACCTTAGCAAAAGTGCTAGACAAATACCGTGAAATCAAAGACGCTTTTAACGCTAAAAATACAGCACAAGTTTCCTTAGCAGATTTGATTGTCCTGGGTGGAAGCGTAGGAATAGAGCAAGCTGCAGCAGCAGGAGGGCATAAAATAGTCGTGCCTTTTACGCCAGGAAGAACAGACGCCAGCCAAGAAGAGACAGATGTGCTTTCTTTTGCCGTACTAGAGCCTCAGGCAGACGGATTTAGAAATTACACAAAAACTAGGTTCTCTGTTTCAGATGAGGAACTCCTTATTGATAAGGCGCAATTATTAACCCTTAGTCCTGTAGAGATGACCGTATTGGTTGGAGGAATGCGCATGTTAGACACCAATTATGACGGCAGTGCCCATGGGGTATTCACGAAAAACAAAGGGGTCTTAAGCAATGACTTTTTTATACACCTTTTAGACCTTAATACCAAATGGGAAGCTGTTTCTGATGAGGAAGATCTTTTCATGGGAAGGGATAGAAAAACTGCTGCGCTTAAATGGACGGCTTCTAGGGTAGACCTGATCTTTGGATCAAATTCTGAACTACGCGCTCTGGCAGAAGTGTATGCCTGTGATGACAGCCAAGACAAATTCCTATGTGATTTTGTCGCAGCATGGACCAAAGTAATGGAATTAGACCGTTTTGATCTTAAATAAGTAAGAAGGTGGTTTGCAAATTGGTCATAAAACCACCCAAGGATAGTAAGGCCTTGTTTTTGGACAGACAAAAACAAGGCCTTTTACAGTCTTATTTATCTGAACAATTATCTTACACCCCATTTGTATTTAATGCAGTCATTGGGGTTTTTATTTTTACCAAGAAAAACCAAGCTACAGAGACCTTAGCCCTTTGGGTGACCCATTTTTTAGAACGCGAGAAACTCCAAGCGGAGCGACTCATAGACACCTCAGCAGATCCTCGTTTTTTCAAAAGGCTCACGATGGGGGTATTGGGAAACGAAAAGGCATCGGCCTTGGCCTGGAAAAGACATCTCAACAGCTTTATCTTTCAGGTAAATCCCTACGAATTAAAAGGATCTGCAGGGATAAAAGTATTTCAAAGAATTCAAAAAACCGTCTTTAAAAAAGGCAGTGCTTCTCAAAAAAAATACTTTAAACAAAGACTCAAACTCCTGAGAAATAGGGTATCTCTAAGTGCTATTGAATCTTTGTGGAGGGATTAATATTGAAACTATTCTTTTTTTAAAGTAGGATAACTTACCCCCAGTTGTTCTAAATAAGTGTCATACTTTTTTTCATTGTAGTAAAAAGGCTTCAGAGCTGGCTTATATTGTTCCATTATATTTTTATTTAAATAGGTCGGTGGTGCGTCCTGCTTAGTAATCATGGGAGTGTACTTGGTTTCTTTGGTCTGAACCTCATTGAAATAGGTCCAAGCCTCTTGAACCAATTCAGGTTTCAAGAGCAAGTCCAAAACAGTTGCAGCAACTACCTTAGCTCCAGCAGTAACTCCTTTATGAGCTATGGGCGTAGCCATGGCAATTGCGTTGCTCCAATGGTGGCCTTGAAGGCCAGGAATATTGGACGGGAAACGGAGCGTAACAGTAGGTACTGTCCAAGAAACGTCTCCAATGTCGTCACTTCCCCCACTTACTGGCTGTTCTACAGGAGGTTGAATGCCTTTTAAAGTGGTCGCTAAGCCATCTGTAGTTTTAGAAGACACTTCTTTTTGTACCGCTTTAGCAAGTGTCTGGTCTGCTTCTGACCAAGTGGGCAAACCTACACTTTGAATATTGGCATCCATTGTTTCGGCAATAACCTTATTAAAATGTCTGGGCCAAGCAGTTCCTAGAATCTCACTAGTTACCTCAGTTCCTGTCATGAGTGAGGCGCCTTTAGCAATATCATTTGCTGTGGCATACATATCCATGATTCCTTGGTAAGTAACGTCTCTAAAATAATACCAAATTGTCGCTTTTGAAGGGACAACATTAGGTTGGTCCCCACCATCTGTGAAAATAGAATGGGACCTTTTTAAAGGATCCAAGTGCTCTCTCTTATAATTCCACCCAATATTCATGAGTTCAGCAGCATCTAACGCACTTTTACCTCTCCATGGAGCACCTGCAGCATGAGCTGCTTCTCCTTCAAAAGTATATGCCACTGAAATTAAACCTGTCCCTGAAGATTGGCCCCAAGAGACACCCATATTACTACTCACATGGGTAAAAATACACAAATCAATATTGTCGAATAAACCATCTCTAGTGTACCACGCTTTAGCAGCAACTAATTCCTCTGCAATTCCAGGCCACAAGACTAGTGTACCTCCAATTTTTTCTTTTTTCATAATTTTTTGAACTGAAAAAGCAGCAGTAATATTTAAAGGAATTCCTGCATTATGCCCCTCTCCGTGACCAGGTGCGCCCGCAACAATTGGTTTGTGATAAGCCACTCCAGGGTATTGAGAGGCCTTTGGAATGCAATCCACATCGCTACCTAAAGCAATTACTGGACCTGGGCCATTTGACCATCTAGCAAACCAGGCAGTTGGTATACCTGAGACCCCGTACTCTATTGTAAATCCCTCTTTTTTTAAAAGATCTGTTAGGTACTTTGAAGAGGCTTCTTCTTGGAATCCCAATTCTGAAAAACTAAATATTTTATCTACCATTACCTGACTCAGTTTCTCATTGTCTTGCACCCACTGTTTAGCCAATGTTTTAAGTGCCTCATTTTTTTCAGGATTAATTTTCTCTTGACCCAATAGGGAAAAAGAAGCTAGCAGAGATAAGCAGACAAAAAAAGCAGTGATTGGTTTCATATCAAAAAAAATTAGGTTTCCTTAAATATAAAAAAACCTAAAGTTATTGCAGACTTAGTTGTGATAAAATATTGATAAATTGCAGATAATATTATTGTTATGACCGCATTTTTTAAAAACAAAACCATTTGGATCACTGGAGCTTCTTCTGGAATAGGCTTGGCATTGGCTAAAGAAATCTCTACAGAAGAATGTACTTTAATTCTTTCTGCAAGAAGAGAGAAAACCCTGGAAGCAGCCAAGGAACTGTGTTCTAAAAATGCTCGTATACACTTACAAATACTAGATCTTGAAGATACCGAAAACCATAAAAAAATTGTTTCAGAGGTGCTAGAGAAGATGGGGACAGTAGACATTCTCATTCACAATGGAGGTATTAGCCAAAGGGCTTTGGCCAAGGATACTGACTTCTCCGTAGACCAAAAATTAATGGCCGTAAATTACTTAGGCACGGTTAGTCTTACTAAAGCAATCTTACCTTTTATGCTAAAAAATGGACGCGGTCACTTTGGGGTAGTCACCAGCCTTACCGGTATAATTCCATCGCCATATAGGTCTGGCTATGCTGCCTCTAAACACGCATTGCACGGTTTTTTTGATTCCTTAAGGGCTGAATTAGAAGACCATGGAATTTCTGTGACCTTATTGGCGCCAGGCTTTGTAAAAACTAAGGTCTCTATAAATGCCTTGGGACCAAATGGGGAGGCTATTGGCGTCATGGACCATGCACAAGCCAATGGGATTAGCGCGGAACATTGCGCCAAAAAAATAATAAAAGCTTTAAAGCGTGGTAAAAGAGAGGTGTATATAGGTCGTGAAAGTTATGCCGCTTATGTGAAAAGATACTTTCCTAGTCTGTTTGCAAGGCTCATTAAAAAAGCCAAAGTACGTTAAAGCTTCTTGACGTATTCTGTAATAATTACTATGGTTTGCCCAGCTACTTTTCCTTCAATATATTGGGCATTTTCTCTATCTAGAGAAATACGTCGCACCGCAGTCCCTTGTTTGGCCACCATACTACTACCTTTTACTTTTAAGTCCTTAATAAGCACCACCGAATCTCCAGCTTCTAGCACCACCCCATTCACATCTCTGTGAATGACCGCATCTGGCTTTTCTTCGCCGTCTCCAGCAGCCGCTGCCCAGCTAAGAAGGTCTTCTTCTAGGTACATTTGCTCCAATAAATCTGAGGGCCATCCGTATGGCTTTAAACGCTGCAACATACGCCAAGCAAATACTTGCATGGCAGGCACCTCGCTCCACATACTGTCATTTAAACAGCGCCAATGGTTTTGATCTCTCTCTTCTGCCTCTGCTTCTGAAATACATTTTTCACAAAGAAGTAATTGGGCCTCTAGGCCACTCGTGGCCGATGCTGGTAATTCATACGCCGCTAAATTTTCTGTAGCACTACAACATTCGCACTTCTCATGGGCTCTGTTTAAAAGGGATTTATCTATACGCATTGGGTAGGTTTTTAAAAAAGCTAAAATACATTTATTAAAGCCTTTTTAGGGTAAAAAGTACCCTAGAATGGTTCTATTTAAAAAATCTAGCCTTTAGCCAAAAAGACACCCTCACCAGAAGTATGAGTGCCGGAACCTCTACCAATGGACCAATGACCCCTGCAAAAGCTTGGCCTGAATTCAGTCCAAAAACCCCTATCGCCACTGCTATGGCCAGCTCAAAATTATTACCCGCTGCCGTGAAGGCTACCGCTGTTGTTTTGTCATAGGTCCCTCCTACTGCTTTAGTCACAAAAAAACCAATCAAAAACATGAGACTAAAATAAATGAGTAGCGGAACTGCAATCACTAAGACATCTAGAGGAATAGTCACAATAAGAGCCCCTTTCAATGAAAACATGATCACGATGGTGAATAAGAGCGCTATTAATGTTCCGGGAGAGATGCTAGGAATGAATTTTTTCTCATACCAGTCCAGACCCTTTAGCGGCACTAAGATTTTTCTACTCAAAAAACCCATTAAAAAAGGAAGTCCTAAATAAATCAATACAGATTCTGCAATGACTCCTATTGAAATGTCTACTATAGCCCCTTCGAATCCAAAATAGGGCGGTAAAACAGTGATAAACAACCAGGCATAAAAGGAATAGGCAAATACTTGAAAAACACTATTCAACGCCACCAGCCCTGCGCCGTATTCAGCATTTCCCTCTGCCAAATCATTCCAAACGAGTACCATGGCAATACATCTGGCCAAGCCAATTAAAATGAGTCCTACCATGTATTCAGGATACTCTTGCAGAAATGTCAAGGCCAACATAAACATTAAAATTGGGCCTACCACCCAGTTTAAAAGTAAAGAGGCACTCAGTATTTTTACATTCTGAAATACTTTGGGCAAAAGGGCGTAATTGACCTTGGCAAGTGGGGGGTACATCATGACAATGAGCCCAATGGCAATGGGAATATTAGTGGTCCCCACACTCAATTTATTTATAAAAAGAGGGAAGTATGGAAAAATATACCCAATCCCCACACCCAAAAGCATGGCTAAAAAAATCCAAAGAGTAAGGTATTGGTCTAAAAAAGATAATTGCTTTTTCATGGCTTAGGAAATTCGAGAAAATACATATTTGAGTTCTGTGGCTATTTGAATACTGCGTTCCAAATACACACTTTCTTGCTGAGGTGTTCCATCTGAGGCTTTTGGATCTTTATAAGTGAGCCCAATTCGCTGTTCTGCTCCAGCAATAAAAGGGCAGCCCTGATCTGCAGCGTCGCAAGTCATAATGGCCGCAAAACCATTAGAGGGGTTTACAGCATGGTCCAATGTTTTAGAAAAACCCAGGAGTGCTAGACCATTTTCTGAATAGTGTATGGAATACACCGGGTTTACCCCCTCAGATACAGGGTGAATTTCAAAACCCTGTGCTCCTAAGGTTTTAACCACCATAGGGTATATGGCGGTTGCCTCCGTACCCCCAGAATAACTCAACACATGAGGTACTTTATAATAGGCCGCCATGGCCTGGGCCCAAATTTGTGACAGATGACTTCTCCTTGAGTTGTGGGTG
>CAKZOR010000108.1 GCA_937136755.1 uncultured Flavobacteriaceae bacterium
GTATGTCCTATTTCGTGGGCAGACAATTGTCTAATTCTTGCAATTGCCATTTGCAACGCAAAATTATCATCAGCTGTATTAGTTTTGTAGGGTGCTTGCAAAGCTTGTGCTATTAAAAAATCTTGACGAATTCGCAAACTTCCTAAGCTTACATGACCTTTTATAATTTCACCAGTTCTAGGATCTGAAATGTTAGCACCATAACTCCAACCTCGAGTAGATCTATGAACCCATTGCACAACATTATAACGCACATCTAGCATATCTGCTCCTTCTGGTAAGATTTTAAACTGAAACGCATCTTTGTAACCTGCAGCTTCAAAAGCTTGATTCCACCATCTTCCACCATCTAACAAAGCACTTCTTACTGGCTCTGGAGTTCCTCTGTCTAAATAATAAATAATAGGCTCCACTGCTTCACTCAGCGTGGCATTGGGATCTTTTTTCTCTAATCTATGTCTGGCTATATACCTTTTTTCAATAGGGCTACTCACTGGAGTGGCGTAATCCATGTATGAAAAGGAGTAGGCTCCAGATCTAGGATCGTAAGCTCTTTTCTCAAAATCTAATTCAGGTAAGGCCACAAATGAATGGTGTTGTGCTACAGTCACTAGATCTGGACTAGGTACTACAGACCTTAGATACCTTCCTTTGGCCTTTCCTTTAAAAGTGAGCATAACATCTATTTCAATGTTTTTTGGGAAGGCTTTTGTGCGTGCCATATTCATAGCACTCTTAGATTTATCTAAAGAAAAACTTCCCTGATTCGATTGTTGCAAACGATCGCTCACACCATGGGCATCTTGCATTAAAAAATCCGTAATATCTATAATATAATTGCCATTGGACATGGTTTCAATAGGAAATCCAAATAAAACGGAGGAAGCAAATGCTTGTTTAACAGATTCCTTTTCCAGGGCATTGTCCGTGAGGGCTCTATATTGAAGGTTGGGCTGAATGAGCATGAGCTTATGCCCCATTTTTTTAAAAGACACCACTCGCTCTCCGCCCAATTGGCCTCGATCTAATCCAATATCATTACTTCCAATACCACTACTCAAGGAATTAATGTAGAGAAACTCTTTGTCTAATTCCGCTACCTCTAGGTAAATTTTATCTGTGTCATTGTCATAATAAAAGGGAAAATAGCCATCGAATTTTTGAAATTGGGTTTTATTTAAATTGAGTTGACCAAAAACAAAACTGCTCATTAACAAGCAAAAAAGGGTGTAAAAAGCGCGCATAGATTGGGTTTTTAAGGCGGTTATTAAATGAGACATCGGCCTGAAAGGCCAAAAATTAACTAAAAACTAAATTTACTAAAATTGATGGTACAACCAAGGGTAAATAGTATTTTTGCTTAAAATGATTACTATGCTCACTACAGATCAATACAAAGATCTTTTAGATCGCCTTGGTGCGTTAAGGAGGTATCTTTGACGTAGATGCCAAGCGCATTGAAATAGAGAACGAGGAAGAAAAAACCCTCGCACCTGACTTTTGGGACCAACCACAAAAAGCACAAGCACATCTCAAATTCATACAATCAAAGAAAATATGGGTACAAGGCTATGAAAAAGCCAAAACACTCATTGAAGACTTAGCTGTGATGATGGAATTTGCAGATGCTGGTGAAATTAGTGAAGAAGAACTTAAGACAGCCTACCAAAACACATTGGATGTGTTAGAAGACCTGGAATTTAGAAATATGCTTTCTGAAGAGGGAGACAATCTCTCTGCTGTTTTACAGATTACCGCTGGTGCTGGTGGAACGGAGAGTTGTGACTGGGCTGCCATGCTTATGCGTATGTATATGATGTGGAGCCAAAAAGCAGGGTTTAAAATTAAAGAACTCAATTATCAAGAGGGAGATGTTGCTGGAGTTAAGACGGTGACCTTAGGGATTGAAGGCGATTTTGCTTTTGGTTGGCTTAAAGGAGAGAATGGGGTACATAGGTTGGTCCGTATTTCTCCTTTTGACAGTAATGCTAAGAGACACACTTCTTTTGCCTCAGTGTATGTGTATCCGCTGATTGACGACAGTATTGAAATTGTCATTAATCCTGCAGACATTTCTTGGGCCTTTGCTAGGTCTGGAGGTGCAGGTGGTCAGAATGTCAACAAAGTAGAAACTAAGGTGATCTTAACCCACCACCCTACTGGAATTATCATTCACAATTCGGAAACCCGTTCTCAATTAGACAATAGGGAAAATGCTATGAAACTCCTCAAGTCTCAGTTGTATGAAATTGAGCTCAGAAAAAGGCAGGAAGCTAGGTCTGAGATTGAATCTTCAAAAATGAAAATTGAATGGGGGTCTCAGATTAGGAATTATGTACTTCACCCTTATAAATTGGTGAAAGATGTGAGATCAGCCACAGAAACTGGAGATGTAGACGCTGTTTTAGATGGCCATTTAGACCCTTTTCTGAAAGGGTTTTTAATGCTTATGGGTCAAAACGAGGAAGCAGAATAAATGGTTTTAACAAACCTTTAACTTTTAGAGACTAAACCAAAGCTTAATATTAAAATCTAACAATAATCACTATGAAAGCTATTAAATTTCTTTTATTGATTTTACTCACTTCATTGAGTACTGAAACCTTTGCGCAATTTGGCATGGGAGGCATGGGAATGGGTAGAAATCCTTATACGGGAAGAAGACAATCGCTTGCTCCTCAAGGCCCGGTGAGACAGGATGAGCCAGAAAACCTTACAGCGGAGCAAATTGTAGACCTTCAGATGGACGCTTTTAAAGAGGCTTTAGATCTCAGTGCATTTGAAGTAGCTGTTTTGAGAACCATTCTGGTTAATTCGGTACAAAAGAGAATTGAATTACAACTGCTTAAACTAACGGATGTAGACCAAATAAGGGCTGCGGTAGAAAAAATTGACAAGGAACAAGAAGAGGCCCTGAAATCTGGTTTACCTGCTGAGAAGTATGACGCTTTCATTGCCCTACAAGAGGAAGGTTTCAAGAAAACCAAAAAAAAGAAGAAAAAACGAAAGAAAAATAAATCTTAATGAAACATTACTCCCTATTCCTACTATTATTTATTAGCACTACAATTGCTTGGTCTCAAGCCAACCCATCTTTAAATAAAACCATTACTGTTTCAGGTAAAGTGTTAGATAAAGATACCGGCGAGCCATTAGAATATGCCACTTTAGTGTTGCAATCTGTTAATAATCCTGCTGAAGTAACCGGTGGAATCACAGATGAAAAGGGATTGTTCTCTGTGGAGGCAAAAGCTGGTAAATACAACCTTAGTATTGAATATATTTCCTACAAAACCTACTCGCTCCCCAATCAAAGTTTATTAGAAAATACAGACTTAGGCACCTTATCTATTGGATTAGATGTGTCGCAGTTAGATGAAGTAGAATTGGTTGCTGAGCGAACTACTGTTGAGCTTAGGTTAGACAAAAAAGTATACAACGTAGGCCAAGACCTTACTGTAAAAGGAGGGTCTGTAACGGACGTTTTAGACAACGTTCCCTCTGTATCTGTAGACGTAGAGGGAAATATTAGTTTAAGAGGAAACAGTAGCGTAAGAATCCTGATTAATGGGAAGCCTTCTGCGCTGTCGGGATTAAGTCCAGATGCCTTACAACAATTACCGGCAGACGCCATTCAAAAAGTAGAAGTGATTACAAATCCATCTGCTAGATATGACGCAGAAGGGACTGCGGGTATTTTGAATATTGTACTTAAACAAAATAAAACAGTGGGCCTTAACGGGGCTTTAAATGCCACTGTAGGAACGCCAAAAAATAATGCAGGAACTTTAAATCTTAATTTAAGAAGAGATAAATTTAATCTTTTTACCACCACTACCTTTAGAAACAATGAGGGACCTGGGAATGGGTTTAACAATCAAGAGAACTTTGATGAAAATGGTCAAACCTTGAGTTTTCAAGATGAAAAAAGACTGTATAAAAGAAATAACAATAACTTCAACACCAACTTAGGTCTTGAGTATTTCATTGATGAAAATACGAGTATTACCAATTCAGTAGTCTTTCGAAATTCTACAGGAGGAACCAGAACGGAGGTGGACTTTAACAATTATAATGCAGAACGCGTCTTGAGTTTATCTAGAGAGCGAATTAGTCAAGAAAGTGAAACGGACGACAATTTTCAGTATTCCATGAATTTCCAAAAGAAATTTAAAAAAGACGGTCATGTCTTAACTGCAGATTATCAATATTCCACTGGTGACGAGGTAGAAGATACCGATATTTCTGAAACCATTCTTCAGGACAATTCTTTCCTACCAACAGAACAGACAAATACCACTGAAAATCAAAAAAACCAATTGTTTCAGGTAGATTATGTACTGCCTTTTGGCGCTAACAATCAATCTCAATTTGAATTGGGGTACAGAGGCACTTTTAATGAATTCACTACTGCCTTTGATTTTAGCGTAGAAGATGCTAATGGAAATTTTATTTCAGACCCAAACTTTAGTAATACCCTATTCTACAAAGAATATGTTCAGGCTGCTTACACACAATTAGGCTCAAAATGGGATTCTTTTAGCCTACTCACGGGACTCAGAATGGAGCACTCCAATATAGATGTAAACCTTATAGAAACGAATGACCTTCAGAACAAAACCTATGTAAACTGGTTTCCATCGGTATTTTTAGGCTATGAAACGGGAGAAAACACCCAACTCACCCTGAGTTTCAGTAGAAGGCTTAGACGGCCAAGAAACAGGTTTATTAATCCTTTTGTATCTAGATCTAGTAACACCAACCTCAGACAAGGAAATGCAGA
>CAKZOR010000109.1 GCA_937136755.1 uncultured Flavobacteriaceae bacterium
TTTGCTCTATACTCAAGGGAGCATGCCTATTATCAGCAGATCCCATAAAAAAAGGGAACCCAACGGGTTCCCTAAAAAAGCAATTACTGATGGTCCAGTTAGATTCTCGGTAAATCGCCTTCGCCTTTTAATGGTAAGTTAGAGTGTCCCATGAGATATTTGTCTATATGGTGTGCCGCTTGCCTACCTTCTGCTATGGCCCAAACAATTAAGGATTGTCCCCTTCTTTGGTCACCAGCAGTAAAAACACCCGCCACATTGGTTTTATAGTTTTCTTCCGTTGCAGCAACATTCGTTCTTTGATCCATGGCTACCCCCAACTGTTCCGCTACTGTATTCTCAGAACCTGTAAAGCCCAAAGCTAATAAAACCATTTCTGCCTTCCATATTTTCTCGGTTCCAGGTACTTCTACCAATTTTGAGCGTTGTCCCGGGGTATGTTCCCAGTGTACTTCTATGGTCTTTAGACCTGTTAAATTTCCATTCGCATCTCCTACAAATTCCTTGGTATTAATACTAAAGAATCTTTCTGCTCCTTCCTGGTGAGAGCTAGTTGTTTTGAGTCGCATTGGAAAAAATGGCCAAGGCTGGTTTTCTGGTCTTTCAGTAGTTCCTTTTGGCATAATTTCAAAGTTAGACACGGAAGTAGCCCCCTGTCTTATAGAAGTTCCTATGCAATCAGAGCCAGTGTCTCCACCACCAATGACAATAACATCCTTGCCTTTAGCTAAGAGGTCTTCATTGGTATAAGTCTCTTTACCTACACGTTTGTTGCTTTGTTTTAAAAAGTCCATGGCTTGAACCACGCCTTTTAGATCTGCTCCGGGAATATCTAATTTCCTTCTTATAGTAGCACCACCACTGAGTAGTACAGTGTCATAAGTTTCTTTTAAGGTAGTAGCTGCTATATCCTTTCCTACTTCTACCCCTGTTTTAAAAACAATGCCCTCTTCTTCTAATATGGCCAGACGCCTGTCTATAACATGCTTTTCCATTTTGAAATCTGGAATCCCGTATCTGAGCAAGCCCCCTGGCTTAGCGTCTCTTTCGTATACGGTAACTAAATGGCCTGCCCTATTTAATTGTTGTGCAGCAGCCAAGCCTGCAGGTCCCGAGCCAATTACGGCAACTGTTTTTCCAGTTCTTGTGACTGGTTTATGAGGTACAACCCAACCTTTGGCAAAGGCTGTTTCTGCTACGTTTTTTTCAATATTCTCTATAGTTACTGGATCTTCATTAATACCCAATACACAGGCTTCTTCACAAGGAGCGGGACAGAGTCTTCCTGTAAATTCAGGAAAGTTGTTGGTGGCGTGTAATATTTTAGCCGCTTTTTCCCATTTTCCTTTGTAAACAGCGTCATTAAAATCTGGAATGAGATTTCCTAAAGGACAACCGCTGTGACAAAAAGGTATGCCACAGTTCATACATCTAGCACCCTGATCTTTAAGATCTTTCTCTTCTAAAGGAACGGTAAACTCCTTATAGTTCTTTACACGCTCTTCTGGCTTTTCGTAAGATTCTACTTTTCTGTCGAATTCTAAAAATCCTGTTATCTTTCCCATAATCCTATAAAGTTTGCGCTGTTTCTTTTGCGATTCTCTCTAATGCGAGTCGGTATTCTTCTGGGAATACTTTTATAAAATTCCCTAGTTCCTGCTCCCATTGTTCTAATATCTCTTGAGCCCTAGGGCTTTGAGTGGCGTGGTAGTGATTTTCAATAAGCGTTTTTAAATGCTGAATATCTTCATGATCATTAACGGCTAATAAATTTAAATCCGCTTCTTTACAAATAGATTTAAAGGTTTTGTTAGGATCATATACATAAGCAATTCCACCACTCATACCAGCACCAAAATTTCTACCTACATCTCCCAGTATAACCGCGGTTCCTCCGGTCATATACTCACAACCATGGTCGCCAATGCCCTCTACTACAGCTGTAGCTCCTGAGTTCCTTACGCAAAAGCGTTCTCCAGCTTTTCCGTTAATATAGGCCTCTCCGGACGTAGCTCCATAAAGCGTTACATTTCCTGTAATGACATTTTCATGAGGAACAATAGTAGCCTCAACGGGTACTTTTACGACCAGTTTTGCCCCAGAGAGTCCCTTTCCTAAATAGTCATTGGTATTTCCATATACCGTCATGGTTAATCCTTTGGTGGCAAATGCACCAAAACTTTGTCCTGCTGCTCCAGTGAAATTTAATTTTAAGGTATTGTCTGGCATTCCTGCTGCACCATATTTTTTAGATATCTCATTTGAGATAATAGCTCCAACAGCGCGATCTGTATTTTTTATTGGAAAATCCAAACTCATTTTCTCTTTTCTATACAGTGCAGGGTGGGCTTTTTCTATAATGTCAAACTCTATAGAGTCTTCAATATGATGTTCTTGCTTTGTGGTATTGTATAATTTTGTGCCTGGTATAACATCTACTTGATGTAAAATTGGACTTAGGTCAATACCGGCAGATTTATAATGGTCTAATACTTTTTTTCTGTCTAGTTTTTGTACCTGACCTACCATATCATCAATGGTTTTGAACCCTAGTTGGGCCATGATCTCTCTGAGTTCTTGCGCAATAAAATACATAAAGTTTACCACGTGCTCTGGTTGTCCTTTGAATTTTTTTCTCAATCCTGGATTTTGTGTGGCAATACCTACTGGGCAAGTGTTTAGGTGACAGGCGCGCATCATAATACATCCGGAAGCAACCAATGGAGCTGTTGCAAAACCAAATTCTTCTGCCCCTAATAGACAAGCTATGGCTACATCTCTACCTGTTTTTAATTGCCCATCGCATTCTAAGCGCACCCTATTTCTAAGGTCATTCATTACGAGTGTTTGCTGTGCTTCTGCAACACCCAATTCCCAAGGAAGACCAGTGTGTTTTAATGATGTTAAAGGAGAAGCCCCTGTTCCACCATCAAAACCTGAAATCAGAATAACATCGGCCTTGGCCTTAGAAACTCCAGCAGCGACCGTTCCAACCCCTACTTCAGAGACTAGTTTTACGTTAATTCGAGCTTCTCTGTTTGCAGATTTTAAATCAAATATAAGTTGAGATAAATCTTCAATAGAGTAAATGTCGTGGTGGGGTGGTGGGGAGATTAAGCCTACATACGGTGTAGAGTTTCTTGTCTTGGCTATATCTGGATTGACCTTTGGGCCAGGCAATTGTCCCCCTTCTCCAGGTTTGGCTCCTTGAGCCATCTTAATTTGAATTTCAGCAGCGTTGGTTAGGTAGTTTGAGCTCACACCAAAACGCCCAGAGGCCACCTGCTTAATGGCAGAGTTCTTCCAATCTCCAGTTTGATTTTTGTAAAATCTTTCTGCGTCTTCTCCCCCTTCTCCAGAATTGCTCTTCCCGCCAATCCTATTCATGGCAATGGCTAAGTTTTCATGAGCCTCTTTACTAACTGATCCATAAGACATAGCACCGGTTTTAAATCTTTTTACAATGTCTGTCCATGGCTCTACTTCTTCGAGTGGAATAGGGTCGTAATTAGAAAACTCCAACAAACCTCTAATGGTCATAAGATCCTTGGCCTGATTATTGACTAATTGGGCATATTCTTTGTAAGTGCTTGTCTCGTTATTGCGGACAGCTTTTTGTAATTTGGCAATTGAAAGCGGGTTAAATAAGTGTTTTTCACCTTCTCTTCTCCATCTGTAATCTCCTCCAATTTCTAAGTCTAATAAAGCATCTGGTTGGTTTTCTGAAAATGCCCTGACATGTCTTTTGCTCAGCTCTTTCTCAATTTCATGGAGGTCAATTCCTTGAATTCTAGACGTAGTTCTCGGGAAATATTTATCGATTACTTTGGTGTTAATCCCTATACATTCAAAGAGTTGAGACCCTCTGTAGGAGTTTAAAGTAGACACTCCCATTTTATTCATGACCTTTAGAATTCCTTTTCCTACGGCCTTATTATAATTCTGAATAGCGGTTTCTAAAGAGTATGATGTGATCTCATTTTCCACCAACTGTTCCGCAATAATTTCATTCACCAAATAAGGGTTTATAGCACTAGCACCGTATCCAAAAAGTAAGCAGAAATGGTGCACCTCTCTTGGCTCTGCAGATTCTATGATAATGCTTGCCTTGGATCTTTTTCCCAAACGCTGTAAGCCGTTATTGACATAAGAACAGGCCAGTAATGCAGGAATGGCTGCTTTTTCTTTGGAGATATACCTGTCAGAAAGTATAATAATATTACTGCCTCCTTCAATGGCTTTACTAGCCTCTGATAGCAAAGATTCAAGCCCTTCTTCTAATCCGTTATGCCCTCTTTCAAGGGAGTATAACATCTGTAGCGAGGTGACCTTGTAATGTGGGTTTACATCGTAATTCTTTATCTTATCTAAATCTTCTTTTGAGATCACAGGGTTCTGTATTTTTAATTTTCTACAGTGTTCTTCTGTGGCTTCAAAAATATTGTGATCACTACCAAGGGTGAGGCTAATATCTGTAATCATCTCCTCTCTAATACCATCTAAAGGAGGATTGGTCACTTGTGCAAAAAGTTGCTGAAAGTAGTTGTACAACAATTGTGGCCTTTGGGACAACACCGCAATAGGAGTGTCCGTTCCCATAGAGCCTATAGGCTCTTTGGCTGTTTCTGCCATGGGCATTACTATGGTATCTATGTCTTCTATGGTATACCCATAGGCAGATTTCCTTTGTGAAAGAGGTGCTTCTCCAATAAATAAAGGGCAGTCGTTGTAAGGAATGTCTTTCAGATGAACAAGATTGTCTTTGACCCACTTCTCGTAAGGGTGCTTTTTAGCAATTTGTTCTTTAATTTCTTCATCATTAATAATTCTCCCTGCAGACATGTCTACTAGAAACATTTTTCCAGGTTCTAGGCGTCCATGATGTGCTAAATTTTTTGGCTCAATATCTACCACACCGGTTTCTGAAGACATAATCACATAGCCATCTTTGGTCACAGAATACCTGGAGGGTCTAAGACCGTTTCTGTCTAAGACTGCACCAATATAATTTCCATCGGTGAAAGGAATAGACGCAGGTCCGTCCCAGGGCTCCATCATGCAAGAATAATACTCATAAAAGGCTTTTTTAGCCGCAGACATATTGTCGTTTTTTTCCCAAGCCTCAGGGACTAAGATCATCATGACCTCTGGTAGAGACCTTCCCGTCATAAGGAGTAATTCTACCACCATGTCTAAGGTTGCAGAATCAGATTTGTTGGGTAATATAATAGGAAGGATGGCTTTAATGTCTTCTCCAAAAAGATCACTCTTTAATAGTTCTTCTCTGGAACGCATTCTCGCGATATTCCCCCTCAATGTATTGATTTCTCCATTGTGACACATATACCTGAAAGGCTGGGCCAAATCCCATGTAGGGAAAGTGTTGGTGGAAAATCGCTGATGCACTAACGCAAGTCTTGTCACCACTCTAGTGTCCTGAAGGTCCCTAAAGTAAAGGCTTATGTCTTCTGGCATGAGTAATCCCTTGAAAATAATAATGGTGGTGGAGAGGCTCGGTAGGT
>CAKZOR010000110.1 GCA_937136755.1 uncultured Flavobacteriaceae bacterium
CAAACCATCACCCCAGTTTGTAGGGACTTCATTATTCATAGCAATTTTGTATAATAAAATATCACCATCAATTAATAATACTTTTTGTTTATTCATTTTTATCCTATATGTTAAATGTTAATAAATCTTCTTTGGGAATTATGTGTCCCTTACTTGTCCAGTTGTCCCCACCATTCTTAATAGGGTACTTAACCATAAGTTTTTTTAAATGTTTGGTAGGTATTAAAACCCACACTTGGTCAGTACGTTTTTCTGTCCATAAACAAATAGCATAGTTACGAGACTTAGTGTTATTAATACCAGAAGGTTTGCCTCTGCTTTCTGTTTCAATATATACGTTACCAGTTTTTTGACACAGCCTATCAGTCTTACACTCTACTTTGCCTTCTACTGCTTCTTGAAACTCATTTTCGTATTGTTGTCCAAACTTTAAATCTTTATCAAAGTGAGGTTGTGCTTTAGTGTGTTTCACTCCAGTTATCTCCTATCTTGTATTCACCAGTTAGCGGAAGTCTTAAATCAAAATACTTACCAGTGTCTTCTATTGCTTTTACGGCTAATTGCCCGACTTGCTCAGCATCTTTTGCAAGACACTCTACTTGTATTTCGTCATGTACCCATACGACTTGATGTGCTTCAGGTATTTTCTTAATGAGCTCTACATTCTGATTGTGTTCATAACTATATGACATTACTAAAGTTCCTTTATTGCCATCATTGGCTTCTATTGCAAAAACGATGGTGTCGTCCTGCGGATTTGTCATTCCTTCAAATCGGTGGGTTTTTACAATTTTTAATTCCTCTGGAAGGTATTTCTTAAACGTAATACTTCCAACAATTCTACCATCTTCTGCCTTAAATCCATCC
Source organism: uncultured Flavobacteriaceae bacterium (assembly GCA_937136755.1). Taxonomy (GTDB): domain Bacteria; phylum Bacteroidota; class Bacteroidia; order Flavobacteriales; family Flavobacteriaceae; genus MAG-120531. Next base: position 868 of record CAKZOR010000110.1, read on the forward strand.
TTAAAACCTTTTTGAGTAAGGGCATTTATGGCTTCAGAAAGTGTATCATAATCTTCTTTCATAATAAGATTATATAACTCTGGAATTTCTTCAGGTGAATCTTGAAGGTCTGCATCCATGGTAATCACAACCTCGCCTTTTACTGCTTTAAATCCAGCATGAAGTGCCTGAGATTTACCGTAGTTAGCAGCAAAACGAATCCCTTTTATCTGCGGGTGATTCTTAGCTAAAGCGGTTATAATACCCCAGGATTGGTCTGTGCTACCGTCGTCTATAAATAGAACTTCATATAAAAAATGATTGGATTGCATCACAGATGCAATCCAATCATAGAGTTCTGATATAGAGTCTTCCTCGTTTAAAAGAGGAATTACAATAGAAATATCCATTAGTGTACTAAAGAATTAATTTTTTCAAAAGTACAATTTATATTTTAGGCTTGAGCGTCTTTCTTAAGAATCAATCCACCTAGTAACCCAATGATTAAACCTCCAAAAGCATTAAAAATTAGCATGAATGGGTAGGCTACCCAGAAAAACTTGGCTTGTTGCTCTGTGATCATATCCAATTGTTCGTTAGAAATGGTTGGGTTGCTTTCGATCATAGTTACTCTAGTGATTTCACCAGTTTTGGCAATAAAGTCTGGCTCAATGAAGTTTACCAATGCAAGCGTAAATAAAATAGAATAAATAGCTGCAATAACAGAACTTCCGGTTCCAATTTTTAAAGCTTGTTTTAGGGTTAAACTTCCGTTTTCTTTTCTGAAATTGAAAATCCCTAAGATGACTGCACCTACTAAAATAGCAATACTTACGATGGTTTTTCCGCTACCTTGATCGTAAAGCATATCTAGAGAGATCAGCATAAAGCTAAAGATAATACCTACTATACCAGCAATAGAACCGTAAGTAAGTGAAAATTTTCCAATGTTTGGACTGTTTGTTTCCATGTTTATTTTGTTAAAATTGGTTACTGATTAGTTAGTAAATGTAATTCGTTTTTTGTTACAGGTCAAATAAGATATTTTATTTTGTATTTTTGCAGCAGATTCGTTGTAAGTTTATGAAAAAGTATTAAATTTGCACTTCTAAAATTAGAATACAGAATTAAGTTATATATCATGAGAAAAGGAATTCACCCGGATAATTACAGATTGGTAGCATTTAAAGACATGTCTAACGAAGACGTTTTTTTAGCTAAATCTGCTGCTGAAACAAAAGAAACTTTAGAAGTAGATGGTGTTGAGTATCCAGTAATAAAAATGGAAATTTCAAGAACTTCTCACCCGTTCTATACTGGTAAAGCCAAATTGGTAGATACTGCAGGTCGTATTGATAAGTTTAAGAATAAATACGATAAGTTTAAGAAATAAACCCTTTAATCTGAAAGACATTGAGTCACGTTCTGTACCTTTCAGAACGTGACTTTTTTTTTAACCCCAATTAAATCAATTATATGAACTACATATTATTTGATGGCCCAAACAGAACCGCCTTATTACCCTTTACCTACATCAGACCAGTAGCTGATATTGAATGGGGTATAGGTTCCATAAGAGATAGTTGGGAACGCGTATTGGGATATACCACTTCTACCATTACAGAACCTTACCTGAATGAGGTATGGCCCACTGTTTTTTTTGAATCAAATGTGTTTATTAATGCAGCATATTTTCCAATTCCGGAGCTGGTAGAAAAAGTCAAAGAACTCAAAGAAAACCAAGCTATTTTTGATGGAGATTCTCTGGTTGCGTTTTTTGGATCAGATCCTGAGCAAGATATTGATTTTGAGCAATTTAGTAGGCTTGTAATAGAAACACCTTTTTTGTCTCTTGCCAATACTTGGGATATTTTTTCTAAAAATGGTTTGGCCATTGCTTTGGATTTTGAAATGCTTACGGAAGGGAGAGACAGTGACTCTATACCTGAAAGTGTTCAGGTGATTGGAGCAGGTCAAATTTTTATAGAATCAGGAGCGCAATTAGAATACTGTACTTTAAACACTACAAATGGTCCTATTTATTTAGGTGCTCATTGTGAGATTATGGAGGGGAGTTTAATTAGAGGACCTTTTGCTTTAGGGGCAGATGCAGTGGTTAAAATGGGTGCTAAAATATATGGAGCCACCACTATTGGCGCTAAAAGTAAAGTGGGGGGAGAGTTGAATAATGTCGTGATGTTTCCTTTTTCTAATAAAGGACATGAGGGATTTTTAGGAAATGCAGTGATAGGTTCTTGGTGCAATATTGGCGCAGATACCAATAACTCTAATCTAAAAAACAGTTACGAAAATGTGCGTCTTTGGGATTATTCTATAGAACGTTTTGCAAAGACTGGCTTACAGTTTTGTGGCTTAATGATGGGTGATCACAGCAAATGTGCCATTAATACTATGTTTAATACAGGCACCGTAGTGGGTGTGGCTGCCAATATTTTTGGCGCTGGTTTTGCCAAAAATTTCATTCCTAGTTTTTCTTGGGGAGGCATTCAAAATAGTACCACCCATAGCTTTGAAAAAGCCATCAGAACTGCAAAAATTGTGATGGAGCGTAGAGGGGAAATCTTAACAGAAAGTGATACAATGATTTTAGAGGATGTTTTTGAGCAGTCTCAAAAATGGAGAAAAGAATAGCATGAAAAAAAAAGTGGCATTCCACACCTTAGGTTGTAAACTAAACTTTTCTGAAACAGCTACCATAGCCTCTCAAATGGAGGCGGCAGATTTCGAAAAAGTACCCTTTGATTCCAAAGCAGATGTTTATGTGATTAACACCTGCTCTGTCACTGAGAATGCAGATAAGCGTTTTAAAGAAATTGTCAAGAAGACCCAAAAAATTAATGAAAAAGCATTTGTAGCAGCAGTCGGATGCTATGCACAATTAAAGCCAGAAGCTTTAGCAGCAGTAGATGGAGTAGACTTAGTACTTGGCGCCACAGAAAAGTTTAATCTCACCGCATACCTAAACGACCTTACCAAACAAGAAGTGGGAACGGTGCATGCCTGTGAAATAGAAGAGGCAGATTTCTATGTAGGCGGTTATGCTATAGGGGAACGCACTAGAGCCTTTTTAAAAGTTCAAGATGGTTGTGATTACAAATGTACTTATTGTACCATTCCTTTGGCTAGAGGGATCTCCAGAAGTGACACTTTAGAAAACGTTCTTAAGAACGCCCAAGAAATTGCTT
>CAKZOR010000111.1 GCA_937136755.1 uncultured Flavobacteriaceae bacterium
TGATCGATTAATCGCTTCAACATCGTAAGTAATGGTTTCACCAGACACTCCGCTATAATCGGAAGCAACTACTTCCAAATAAAGTCCTAGAACTGATTTAATGATCAGATCAATCTCTTTCAGCTTCACATTCTTCCAGTATTCATCATTGAGAGCCGTAATCATCTCTCTCGCCTCCATTAGATCTCTTATAATGCTAGTAGGATTCTCTAAATCATAATTCTCATTGGCTTTTTCGAGCAAATCGCCAATGGCTTTCCCCCCCTCTACTCTTGTCCAAGTAAGGTCTACCGCCTCTAAGACATCATTCTTTGGCAAAGCACCCTTCCAATGTCTAAAGTATTCTCTCAAATTTCCTCTTCTTCCTGTACTACCAAATCCTTGAGACTTATGCTGAGATCGACTAATGGCTGAAATTTCGTCATAGGACTTACCCAATAGCTCGTTGTACTCCCCTAAATTCACTGGGAAATATTCGTTTTCACCTTGTCTATTCTCAGTTGAGTTCCCTCTAAAGTTGTAGGTATTCCAATAGAGGCCAACAGGCTGCCATGGCTCCACATACTTTAATTGCTCGGGAAATATTGAAGGATCATTTGCTGCATCGAACGCACGTTGAGCTAAAATTGCTGAAGCGGTGTGATGACCATGCATTCTACCTCCAGGAGATCTGGTTGTATCAAATCGTGTAACAATGATATCTGGCTTGAAGCGTCTGATATTCCAGATCACATCAGCAAATACATCTTCTTCGTCCCAGATGTTAAAAGTCTCATCTGGATCTTTAGAGAAGCCAAAGTCATTGGCACGCGTAAAAAACTGCTCACCACCGTCTTTTCTTCTTGCCGCAAGTAATTCTTGGGTTCTAACAATCCCTAGATATTCTCTAATCTCTGTACCGATTAAATTCTGACCTCCATCACCCCGAGTCATAGACAAATAAGATGTTCTTAGCTTTCTCTCATTCGAGAGATAGGCTATCATGCGAGTATTCTCATCATCTGGGTGGGCTGCCAAATACATGGCTGTTCCTAAAACCTCGAGCTTATTTAAAGCTTGCTTGATTTCAGCTGCGTTGAGCTTCTTGGGGGCTTGTGCTTGTAGAACTTGTGGGGTAAGGATTACAAGACAAATAAGTAGGCTAGCGAGTCTTTTCATGCTTTCGTTGAGTGATGCTTTTTCTACGGATGCGAATATAGGAAGTTGTATATAGCAACTCAGAGCATGTTCTATGAACGGTATTAAGAGTATTTATCCTTTATATCTCGTCAAAGCTAGAAAAAGAGTAAGCCCGTTCACCGGATAGCAAACGGGCTTGGTCAAACTCAAAACAACAATTAATCTCTGAACAATACGGTATTACAGAAATCTGCTACACCAATTTCTGAGAGTCCGTCTTCAACTGAGTAGCTTAGGCGTACATCTCCATATTCATATCTTCCTGTTCCTTGAACAATGTAGCCACCTGCTACCTGTCTCGGAATATTGATTCTTTCATCAATGATTTCAGCAAACACCTCTATGTCTACAGCATAAAAGTTTCTTAAGTAAATCACGTTGCTGTAAGGATCCGCATCCTTTAGAACTCTCATTCTGTATCTCGTGATTACATCATAGGTTTCACTGTATTCTTCTACCTCATATCTTCCCAAGTATATATCTCTTGGGTCGAATGGGCCTTCATCGATTATCGTTATATCACAACTACTGAGTATCGCAATACCTGATATTAAGAGTAAAAACTTTTTCATTTTTTGACCTGTTTGATTGAGTTGATAGGTCTAATCCCAAAATGATGCCAAACTCTAAAAGTCTAGGTTTCGAAGGTGAAAAGTTTTGAGGTTACAGCGTTAGAGTTATGCCATATAGGATTAGCAAATGAAGTGGCTCATTTACTTCTTGTAAGATGGTATTGCTGGTCAATTCAAATGTTTAAAACAAAAAAGCCTCCATTAGGAGGCTCTAATTTCTTTAAAAAGCAGATTATGTTTTAGTCAATGTTGGTATACACCGCTTGTACATCATCGTCTTCTTCTAACTTATCCAGCATCTTCTCAATTTCTTCAAGCTGCTCATCGTCAAATTGCACAGGGGTTGTTGGGAATCTTTTTAGGTTTGCACTCTTCACATCGATTGATAGTCCTTCAAGCGCTGTTTGTAATGCTCCGAAATTAGTATAGTCTCCATGGACGTGGATTGACACAACTTCTTCTTCGTTTTCATCTACTTCGATGATTTCTTCGATTTCTTCTAAACCAGCATCTATCAGCTCGAATTCTAATTCTTCTAAATCCATATCATCCGTTTTTTCAAATTCGAAAACGGCTTTACGCCTTCCGCTATTGTCTCCTTATTTGGTATGACAAACAGCGAGGAAGCAGGCGAGGTAGTAGAGGCTATGAAAAATAAAATAAAGTTGTAATTTTAAAATAAAAATAAAATTGGAACAGATCATCTCATACTTTGAAACCATTCCACCCTTGCATAGAAGCCTTATTTTGGTGGGAGGAATTGCCTTTTTCTGGATACTAGAATATATTTTACCGCTCTTTAAATTGTCTTATCACAAGGGCAAACATGCGGGTGTAAATATTTTCTTTACACTAACCACCATATTGGTAAATTTCCCCTTAGCTTTTTTATTACTCTATACCAGCGATTGGACTGCAGCAAATTCCTTTGGGTTGCTTTATTGGTTGCCCACCATGCCCTTGTGGTTAGAGGTTTTTGTGGCAGTCTTATTTTTAGACCTCATAGGAGCCTGGTTGGCTCATTTTACAGAACACAAGGTGATGGTTTTATGGGGCTTTCACTTGGTGCACCATACAGATATGGAGGTAGACACTACGTCTGCTAATAGGCATCATCCTTTGGAGAGTGTGGTGCGCTTTCTTTTTACCTGTTTGGCTGTTTTTGTAGTAGGTGCTCCGGTGGCCTATATTATGTTGTATCAAGGACTTTCTGTGGTATTTTCTCAATTTAACCACGCTAATATAAAATTACCTGCCCAAGCAGACGCCTTATTGAGCTGGTTAATAGTTTCTCCTAATATGCATAAGATTCACCACCATTATAAATTGCCTTATACCGATTCGAATTACGGCAATATATTTTCCATCTGGGACCGGCTTTTTGGTACTTTTTCAACCATGCCTGTAGATCAGATTGTGTACGGGGTAGACACCTATCCAGACCCTGAGGCCAATAAATCTCTAAAGGCCCTTTTGAAAATTCCTTTTAACGGGTATAGAAAGCCAGAGATTCCAGGGGAATAATAGCCTTTTAATAGCAGTCCGTCTCATCTTATATTCAAGAGGTTAAATTTCAAAAGAATCTTTTTAATACCTGAGGTATTTGGCTCTAATTATTTTGAAAGCCTCCAAGTCCTTTTGCCAACTGTCTCTTATTGCTGTTGCGGTCATTCCTGCTTCAATTTGTTTTTGAAGTCTATCATTTCCTGCGTGTTTGGTAAATCCAGATGTGATAAAAAACGCCTCTTTTTTAGAGCTATTGGTGTACGCATCTATAAGCCAAGTGAGGTCTACCGCATGAGGCGGTTTTATATTAGACAAGTCTTTTCCATAGCAAATCTCGCCGCTGTGTTTTGGGTATTTGGCGCCAAAATTGGGTCTTGGGGTGTAGCTAAAGGGCATTTTTTTAGATAATTCTGGAGCGCCAAAGCGGGTGAATTGTGCTTCTGTTCCCCTTCCAGCATTGATGGTAGTTCCTTCAAATAATCCAAGACTTGGGTAAAGCGCAATGGATTGGTCGCTGGGTAAATTCGGCGAAGGTCTTATAGGGAGCGCGTAGGAGATTGCTCTATTGTAATTTTTTAAACCCACTACAGAAAGTGCTGGATGTTTTTCTGTACCCAGCCAGCCTTCTTCTGTATTCACCATACTGGCGTACTCCCCAATGGTCATTCCATATACCAGCGGGATTGGCGTCATTCCCAAAAAGCCCTGGTGGGCTTTTTCCATTGTTGGTCCGTCTACATAATGACTATTTGGATTAGGCCTATCTAAAATAAATAACGGAATATCTGCTGCTCCACAGGCCTGCATGACCAATTGAAGTGTGGCAATATAAGTGTAAAATCGCACCCCTACATCTTGAATGTCAAATAGCACAAGATCTATGTTTTGCAAGCTTTCAGGGCTTGGTTTTCTTTGATTTCCATAGAGTGAAACGATCGGAATACCTGTAGAGGGGTCTACGCCATCTGCTACCTTTTCACCAGCATCTATATTTCCTCTAAAGCCGTGCTCTGGTGAGAACACCTTGATAATATTGACTCCTAGAGACAATAAAGAATCTACTAAATGGGTGTGCCCTTGCTTGTGGTCATTGGTTTTGAATATTACCGAAGTGGGGTTGGCTACCACAGCGATATTTTTTCCTTTGAGATAGGGTAGGTAGGTATCGGTTCTATTGGCACCTACAATAATTTGATTTTCTTCTTGGCTATTGCAGCTGCTAAAAGGAATGCAAAGCATGAATAGAAGTATAAATAAAGTGCTATTTTTGGAAGTATTAAAAGGCTTACTCATTTGAATGTATCACTATTTATAGCCAAAAGGCTTGTTTTAGGAGGCCGTGGCAAAAGCCATATCTCTGCACCAATCATTAAAATTGCTATTGCTGCTATTGCTATTGGCATGGTGATGATGCTCATTTCTGTAGCCACTGGGCTTGGATTGAATTATAAAATTAAGGAAAAAGTAGCTGCGTTTAATGGAGACCTTCAAATAATTAGCTACGAGACCAATACGGCTCATATTTCTGGATCGCCTATTTCTAAAAATCAAACATTTTACCCCAACTTTACAGCTGTTTCTGGAATCACCCACATTCAGGGAATTATTACCACACCAGGAATTATTAGGACAGAAGAGACTTTTGAAGGAATTGTTGCTAAAGGGGTGTCTACAGATTATAGTTGGAGGGCTTTTCAAGATTTTATCATCCATGGTCGTTTGCCCAATTATGGGGGGGCACTCAATAATGAAGTGCTCATTTCTGATCTAATGGCACAAAAATTGGCCCTTAAAGTAGGAGACACTTTTAGAACTTTTTTCATTAAAGATGATTCAAAAAATACGATCCCTAGTCAGCGAATTTTTAAAATAGTTGGAATATATGATTCTGGTTTTGAGGCTTTTGACAGTAGTTATATTTTTGTAGACCTGAGGCACTTGCAAAAAATATCTGGTTGGGAGGCAGATCAAATAAGTGCTTTTGAAGTATTTGTATCGGATTTTGATCAGATAGAGGAAAAAACAGCAGCAGTGTATGCCGCTACTCAATCAGATTTAGATGTGCGTTCCGTAAAAGAACGCTATTACAATATTTTTGAATGGATAGCGCTATTCGATTTTAATATGATTCTCATTATCGGTATTATGATATTGGTTGGAGGTATTAATATGGTCACAGCGCTTTTGGTCCTTATACTCGAACGCACCCCTATGATTGGTATTCTCAAAGCTCTAGGGGCAGAAGATTGGACCGTGAGAAAAGTATTTCTATATCAGGCCATTTACTTAATAGGCTTTGGCCTTTTGGTAGGTAATTTTGTGGGTTTAGGGATCATTTATCTCCAAGATAAGTTTAAATGGCTTCAATTTCCGAACCCAAAAGAATATTACATCAGAGAAATCCCCGTGTATATGGACCTATCTATTGTATTGGGTTTAAATGCATTGGTGCTCATACTCTGTTCTTTAATGCTCATACTTCCTTCTGTTATAGTAGCCAAGGTTTCTGTAGTTAAAGCACTAAAATTTGACTAAACACTGCGTGTGATTAAAACTAATTTAACTAAATTGAACATCCAATGACATATACTACAACCATGAACAAACCATTTTTAATAGCTACTGTCCTGATGGCAATATTCAGTTGTCAGTTGCTTCATGCCCAAAGGCTTAATAAAGAAGAAAAGCAATTGATCGCTACGGTGTCTGCAAATAATGCAGCGGCCATCTCTTTTTTAGAAAAGGTGGTGAATATCAATAGTGGGACATTAAATTTAAAAGGCGTACAAGAAGTAGGAGCCGTTTTTAGTGACGCCTTTTCTTCCATTGGAATGCAGCCCAGATGGATCCCTATGCCAGATTCACTAAATAGGGCAGGCCATCTGTTTGTAGAAACGCCCAAAGTGAAAAAGCCCTCTGGTAAAAAATTGTTGTTGATTGGTCATTTAGATACCGTCTTTGAAGAGAACAGTCCCTTTCAAACCTTTAAGCGCATTAATGACAGTATTGCTCATGCGCCTGGAGGGAATGACATGAAAGGTGGAAATGTGATTATACTCTACGCTTTAAAGGCACTGAGCGAACAAGGGCTTTTAAAAAACACTCAAGTAATAGTCGCTTTTACAGGAGATGAAGAGAGTTCAGGAAAACCGCTTTCCATTAGTAGAAAAGACCTCATAGAGGCGGCCAAGCGCTCAGATGTTGCCTTAGGTTTCGAGACGTCTACAGGCTTTAACTATGCCACGGTGGCTAGAAGAGGCTCATCTGGATGGAAAGTAACGACTACCGGGAAAAGAGCCCATTCTTCAGGGGTGTTTAGTGAAAGAACCGGTGCAGGGGCTATTTTTGAAATGGGAAGGATATTAAATGATTTTTACAATGAGGTAAAGGGACCAGACTTGCTCACCTTTAATCCTGGGATGATGGTCGGTGGCACCTTTACCAGTATAGATCCGCTAACCGGAAACGCTACCGCTTTTGGAAAGAGCAATGTAGTGGCTCAAACCGCAACCGTTCAAGGAGGCTTGCGCTTTATTACTGAAGCCCAAAAAGACAGTGCTAGAGTGAAGATGAGGGATATTATACAAAGGAACTTACCGCAAACGACTGCAGAGATATCTTTCACAGATAGTTATCCTGCCATGCCGCCCACTGCAGAAAATGAAGCTTTATTGGCTCAATTAAATCAGGTGAGTTTAGATTTAAATCAGGGAGTAGTCCTGGCCTATGATCCTGGAAAAAGAGGGGCTGCAGACACTTCTTTTGTAGCGAATTATGTAGCTTGCTTAGATGGTTTAGGCACCATGGGATCCGGCGCTCATACCCCACAAGAAACGGTAAACTTAAAAACTATTGAAGCGCTTACCCAAAGAACGGCTATATTGATTTACAGACTTTTACATCCATAATAATATGTTTAAAGAAGCATTAGAGCAACATTACGGTTTTCTTTTTGAGCCCACATTAATGGAAGAAATTCTCAGGTTTGGGAGTTTAAAAAAAGTAGCTGCAGGGCAGCAACTTATTGAAATTGGAGAACTCATTACCCACATGCCTTTATTGCTTTCAGGAGCGATTAAAATCATGAGAGAAGACGATCATGGAGATGAGCTGCTCCTTTATTTTATTGAGAAAGGAGACACCTGCGCCATGAGTTTTTCTTGTTGTATGGGTGGAACTAAGAGTGACATTAGAGCTGTAGCAGAAACAGATGCGGAGATTATTATGGTTCCCGTAGCTCAAATGGAATCTTGGATGGGTAAGTATAAGACCTGGCAGCGATTTGTTTTAGACAGTTATCAGGCAAGAATGAAAGAATTGTTGCACACGGTAGACACCCTAGCTTTTCTACGCATGGACGACCGTTTGTTAAAGCACCTTCAAGACAAAGCTAAAGTCATCGGAGACGACCATATTCACGCTACCCATCAAGAGATTGCATACGACTTACACACTTCAAGGGTAGTGATTTCAAGGCTTTTGAAAAAGTTAGAAAATGAAGGTAAGATTTCCATGCACAGAAATGACATTACTGTGATTGATTTATAAAATACCTTTAGTAACAGATGTTACAAAGCATAGGATAAATTTTTTATATTTTTGAATCATTAAAAAACTAATCCCATGATAATAGAACAAATTTATACCGGATGTTTAGCGCAGGGCGCTTATTATATTGAATCTAAAGGCGAAGTAGCTATTATAGATCCACTGAGAGAAGTAGGCCCTTACATAGAAAAAGCCAAAGCTAACAATGCAAAGATCAAATATATTTTTGAGACCCATTTTCATGCAGATTTTGTGAGTGGCCACGTAACCTTGGCTAAAGAAACAGGCGCTACTATTGTGTATGGCCCCTTAGCAAATCCGTCTTTTGATGCCCTTATTGCTACAGATGGTCAGGAGTTTACATTAGGAGATCTTACTTTTGTAGTGCTCCACACT
>CAKZOR010000112.1 GCA_937136755.1 uncultured Flavobacteriaceae bacterium
TTTCTGATTTGGATCTGTTTTAGGGATAAATACCTCCAAAGGCTTTGATTGAATTCCTTTAAGGGTTTTGGCAAACAATGGTCCAGCAAGCACCATGCAGGGTATGGCTACTATAAGCCCATAAACAAGCGTGAGGCTTAAATTGGCATTAAAAATGCTTACTAGAGCAGTAGGAGAGGGGTGTGGCGGGAGAAATCCATGGGTTACGGATAATGCAGCCAGTAGCGGGATTCCCACATAAACCGCAGGTAATTTATATTGATAAACCGCAGAAAAAACAAGGGGAACTAGCAATACAAAACCTACGTTGTAAAATAGTGGAATACCCACTATAAATCCAGTAAGCATAAAAGCCCAGGGGAGGTTTTTCTGACCAAAGCTTTGGCTTAAGACTTCGGTGATTTTTTTAGCGGCCCCACTGTCAGAGATCACTTTTCCAAACATAGCCCCTAGACAGACTATTACGGCCAGTGAACCTAGCATACCGCCTATACCATTCTCAATGGCTTTAGATATTTCTCCAATGGGAATTCCCAAAAGCACTCCCGCCACAATAGAAATGATTAAAAAGGCCAGGAAGGGATTTATTTTACCCCAAGATATGAGGAGAATGAGCAAAAAGACACAAAGGGCAACAATGAGCATAGACATGTTTATTAATGGTTTAGTGGTTGTTTATGTCCAGATGGTATGGTGGTTTTTTTGAAGGGGATCATGGATTCTTTTATAGGTGTGCGCCCCAAAATAATCTCGTTGTGCCTGTATAATGTTGGCTGCAGAGCGGTCTGTTTTTAACTGATTTAAAAAGTTAACAGACTCACTTAAACTGCTGGTTGGAATTTCTGATAAAATGCATTGGGCCACTACCTTATTCGCGATAGGCTTTAAAAGGAGCAATTCGTTTTGTAGGCTTGGAGCGTCTAGAAGGTCGTTAGATTCTTTTAGAAGGGGGACCAATTTTTTCATTAGATCAGATTTAATAATGCAACCATTGGTCCAAACACGGGCCAATTCGCTGAAGACTATGTTCCATTGATAGGTTTTTGCTGCTTCTGAAATTAATTGAAACCCCTGATAATGATTGATAATTCTAGCAAAATGGTAGGCTTTTAATAAGTCTGCTACCTCTATGGTTTGGACCTCAGGGCTGTGCTTAAAAATGGCCGCCACTTTTTGACGCTGTGTTTTAAAGGAAGAGGTAAATCTTGCAAAAAGGGCGTTGGCAATCAGGGTGCTTGGGACCCCTAACTCTGCCGTGGCAATAGTGGTCCAGTTTCCTGTTCCCTTATTGGCTGCTACGTCTAAAATCTTTTCTACCAGTGGGGTATTGCCTTCTTTTTTCCTTAAAATGTCTATGGTGATCTCCAGTAAGTAACTGTTAGAGACCGATTTCCAGGATTCAAAAATGTTCGCTATTTCTGCTGGGTTTTTTCCTAAAGTTGTCAGGATCGCATACATTTCTGCAAGCAACTCCATCTCTACATATTCAATGCCGTTGTGCACCATCTTCACAAAGTGCCCACTTCCTTCCTCCCCAATATATGAGCAGCAAGGCTTGCCGTCTTCTCCTTTGGCAGCAATGGCCTCTAAGTACGGCTGAATGGAGGCATAGGCTTCTTTACTGCCGCCTGGCATAATGGAAGGTCCTGTTAAGGCGCCTTCTTCACCACCAGAGACTCCAGCCCCTATAAATTGAATCTGACGGCTGCTCAAGTAGTCCAGCCTTCTCTTGCTGTCTTTGTAATTGGAATTTCCGCCGTCTATTAGAATGTCTCCCTTGGATAAAAAGGGCAGCAAGTCTTCTATAACATGGTCTACAATGGGGCCTGCATTCACCATGAGCATGATTTTCCTTGGGGTTTCTAATGCGTTTACGAAAGCGGCTATTTCATCAAAGGCTGCGGCTTCTTTTAAGTCTGGAAAATCATCCTTGAAATTTTTAGCAACGCCTTCTTCTACACCAGCTAAGTGTCTGTTAAATAACGCTATTTTAAAACCGTTTCTCGCCAGATTTCTCGCCAGGCTTTTTCCCATGACACCCAATCCAAAGAGGCCAAATTCTTTTTGTTCATTCAATCTCATCTCTAGTGTTTGTGTAATTTCTGATAGGGGTGCACTGACGTTTATCTCAATGGCATTTTTGGGTGCCTCTAAGGTGTTAAATTGAGATTGCAACAACTCAGGGGGCATGAAATGTCCCGCTCTTGATTGAACTCTCTCCAGTATTAGTTCGTAACTTCCTTTTAAGTAAATCCATTCACAAGCAGTAGAGAGGTCTTTGGAGAGCTCCTGTCTGTAGACCTCCTTTAGGGCAGAACACACCATCACGGCACCTTCTTTTTTAAGGGCCTCTTTGGCTAATTGGTTGAGGTTTTTTAACCATCCCCATCTGTCGGAATCATCCAGGGGAATCCCTTGGCGCATTTTGTTAATATTCGCTTGAGGGTGGTAGTCATCTCCGTCGTAAAAAGGCAGCTTTAAAGACTTACTCAAGGCCTGTCCAACACTGCTTTTTCCGGCACCGGACACACCCATGACTATATAAATTTTATTTGGAATCATGAAGGAAGTACTCTTTTATATGAATTTTAAGACTTCTAAATATAGGAGAATCTATCTAGAAATAGGAGGTATAAGTCCATAAAAAACCAGTGCTCTTTAAATTGAGCACTGGTTTAGAGGAAGCTAATAAAAACAGTAATGCGATTAAAAATCCTGATACCCCATTTCTAGGTTTAATTTAAATACAGCTTCTGGATCAAAAGCTTCAATGGCCACGATCTCCAATTGCTTATTTAAGAGCTGTACTTTTTTGTCGTAGGATTCTGCCCAAACCGCCTTGTTCCAATCTCCTTGGTCTGTCATGAGATCTGAGAGTGCTTTCATGGCACTCAATACTGCTTTTATCTGGTTGGGAATCCATGAGGTAATGGGGGTGCCTCCTGTGGCTTTTGGGTAGGCCGTATTCTGCATGATGTATTTTTGCACAAACTGCCAATGGCCATTTCTAAAGAGGTAAATTTCTTCATACACCTGCATGAGGTGCTGCATGCCCAATTGATTATTGCTTTCTTTTAACCGGTCTACCAGCGGTCGTTTATTCATTTCAGCGGCCAATTCCTTAAAGAACTCTTGCACACATTGTGGGCGGTATTCTCTGAGGTCCATCAGGTATTGGGTAAGCTGATTCTGTGGGTAATAATGAATTACACCAGAAGCAATGTCTGCGGTTGGAATAATATTGTCTTGCGCGCCAGTTTGCCCCCTGTAGGCATGTGGTTCCTCCCACACCCCCTCATAGGTAAGACCGTTTGGAAAAATGTCGTCATTGCCTTTTACGCCCATAATAAAGACTCTAAAATCATTGTAGTGTTTCCATCTAGAAGCCTCCCACATGAGTTTTCTACGGTCGTTCATTTTTTTCATGGTGTTAGACAAAAGCGCCACGGAATCTGTTAAAGAAGCCTCATTGGCCTCTTTGGCCGATACCCCAAAGGCCGCCTTTACCAGATCTGGTGAGTACTGATTAATATCCACATGCAGCATGATAAAACCGCGCTCGTCGTCCATGCCAGAAAACTTTACCGCCATGGCCAGGTTCTCCCATTCAAAGCCCTTTGTCTTGTCCTTTTTGTGGTAATTTCCAAGGGAATACGAATAGTGATAGTCCAACCATGGGAACACCCCTAACACGTCTGACACCGCTACAAATGGTTGTGCAATGACTTTGGGAAGGCTGGCATGGGCAGTCCCGTATTTTCCTGTTTTCAGATAGGCATGGTGGGCGGGTGCCAAGGTATAGGCAGAGCACACAAAGCTATAGGCCCTAAAAAGGGCTGCTTTTACAAAAGGGTCTGTTTCTTTTTGAACCGCTTCCAAATAGTTGGGTAAGGCGGCTGCTTTTTTTTCAAAAGCTCCTTCTGTGGCCAAAAGTCCAGGTGCACCGTTCTCTAATTGAATGGGCATTTGGTCTACTAATTCCTGAAGTGCCTGGTAGGTTTCTGGAAGTGTATGTAAGGGTGCTCCTATGGGTAAAAAACCGTGGGTGGGGTCTATTGAAAAGAATCCGTCTGAATATATTTTCATAAGTAGGCTTTAGTGATTGTTGTAAATATAACAATAATCACTAATAATGTACCAAACATAAAAATTACTTTTTGTCAAAACTTTTGAGTAGGGCTGGTAAATAAAAGAGGTCTGTAATGAGTGCAGTGCTGACGGTTACCGCACACAATATACCAAAGGAGCGTACGGATGGGACTGCACTGGTAGCGATGATTAAAAATCCCGCCACCAAGGCTACCGTGGTAGCCAACAGCGCCGTGGCGCTGTAGTGCAGTGCCTGGTCTATGCGCTTAGTGGGACTTTCAAATACCGTTTGATACTTCCGGTATTTATAGATGAGGTGAATGGTGTCGTCCATGGCAATCCCAAGCATAATGGGGGTAATCATAGCCGTAGTGACATCTAAGGGAATCTTAAAAAGCCACATGAGAATGGCTAAGACCGCCAAGGGTAAAATGTTTGGAATGAGCACTAAAAGCGTGGTTCTAATCTGTCTAATAAACAACCAAAGACAGATAAAGGCGGCTATAAAGGCGGCAAAAAAAGATTTGAATTGGGTGGCTAGTATAAAGTTATTTAAGGAGGCAAATACCACTGCAAACCCGTTGATTTTTAGCTGGTATTCTGAAGGATCAAAGTGGGTTTCAAAGGTATTTTTCACGCTGGCTATGAGCTGCTCCAATTGGGCCGTTTTCATTTGTGGCATACTCAAAGTAATGCCTACCGCGCGAAGGTCTTCTGAGAAGAGTGTAAAAAATGCATTGTCGGTATTTTCTAGATCACCTAGTATTTCTTGGGTCTCTTTTTCAGTGACCGAAAGCCCTTTTATCGCAGGATGTCTCTTTTCTAAAAATTGCACCATATTCACTACAGATACTGGAGCAATGACCAGAGGGTTTGCGCCTATATCTTCCTGAAAGGCACCCAATAATTGCAGACTTTTAGGGTCTATTACAGAGGCGCCATTGGCTCTTGATATTTGCAACTGTAAACGGGAACTCCCCTCTAATTGGGCCTCTATTTTTCTGAGATCTTCTTTGGCGGGACCCTCTGCTAAGAGGTTTAAAGAATCGGTATTGAGCTCCACCTTTGTAATGGCAAAGATTCCCACTAATAAGACGGCTGTAAAACCAATGATTATTTTGTAGCTGTGACGAGAAGTGCTGTGGTTTATCCAAGAGACCAAGGTGGTTTTTGTGTTGTCAAGATCTGCTCCCATTGGCGGAGTCTCTGGAGCCGTTGCTTTCATAAAGCTCACCCCAATAATCGTTATGAGGTATACCAACACATAACTCAATACCAATCCTATACAGGTAAAAAGTCCCATATTTTTAAAAGCAGGTAGTGGAGAGAGGTACAGGGCAAAATAGCCTACAAAAGTGGTGAGTGTGGTGTAAAAACAAGGGGTGAAACTCTTTTTAATAGCGCTGCTCAGCCTGGCAGTGGTGGTTGCGCCAATAGATTCTCTATCGTAGATATTAATTAAATGCACCACATCACTCACGCTATACACCATTAAAATGGTGGGGATGAGCATAGAGATCATATTCAAGGCGTACCCAAAACCACTGATGATCCCAAACAAGATACTAATGGGTGCACCCACAGAAAATAAGGCAATTAAGAGGTATTTTTTTCGGGGCAAAAACCAAAGCAGCACCAAAGTAATGACCAACACCGTGAGCCCTCCAAACAGAAGACTCTCCTTGTAAATTCCTTTATTGTAGGCCTCGTTTAAAACCGGAGGCCCTGTAATGTGGTAGCTTTTAAAATACCGACTAATAAGGGTTTCTATCTCTTGGGCAATGTCCTTTCTATCTTTTTCAATATCTGGGGTTGGTCTGAGTTGCACATAGAGGAACAGATTTTTATAATCTTTTGACACCAGCTGCTGCACCACCTCAGGCATGTCTTCCCATAGGTTTTTAATGCTTTTTTCGCTGCGTTTCTCCTCATACAAAGGTCTAAAACGCAGCTTTTTTCCTACTATAACAGGGTACTTTGCTTTGGCCAAACTGTAGGCAGTTTCCACAAAAGGCAATTTGTCTAGGGCCGTATTTAATGCCTCTAATTGGTCTATCCGATCCTTATCTAACGCATTTGGTACGGGCAGCATGACCATAAAAATCTCATCCGAGCCATAGGTCTCTTGGTACTCAATATAGGCTTGGTAGCTGGGGTCTTCTTCTAAAAACCAAATGCCCAGGGAATTGTCAATCGATAAATTTTTCAAGGTATAGACACCAGAAAGTACCATTAAAAGCCCCATTAAACTCATGAAAACAAGCCTAAATTGTATCACAAAGCCAATGCTTTTCTCCAGGGAAGACACTTTGTTTGGGGTCATAGCCGCTTTTTAATTTTTAGGTAAAGGTAATGAAAAGAGCTCCTTTTAAGGGTCTTTTTTAGCGGTAAAGCACTTGGGAATTCAAGGCTAGGACAGGCCGTAAATTCAAAAACTTTTAGTAGCTTGAGTGCTCAAATAAATGACTGAAAAATGAGCTATTTAGACGCCACTAAAGACTTGTATAAAGATGCAGCCCTCACTCCAGATGTGGGCCTTTGTTGTACCACCACGCCCATATGGCAGTTCCCTGGGTTAAAGATCCCTACCATTATGCAGGAGATGAATTACGGCTGTGGGAGCACGGTGCATCCTAGAGATTTGGTGAACAACCCTAAAATTGCCTATGTAGGCGTGGGTGGCGGTATGGAGCTCTTGCAATTTGCCTATTTTTCCAGGCAGAAGGAAGGGGTGATAGGGGTAGATGTGGTAGACGAGATGTTGGAAGCATCGGCCCGCAATTTTAAAATTGCGGAGGCCCAAAACGATTGGTTTAAAAGTGATTTTGTAGCCCTTAAAAAGGGCGATGCCTTATCCCTTCCCATTGAAGACAATTCCATAGATGTGGCGGCTCAAAACTGCTTGTTCAATATTTTTAAGATGGAGGAGCTCAAAAAAGCGTTGCAAGAGATGTACCGTATTTTAAAGCCACACGGTCGTTTGGTCATGAGCGATCCTACCTGTGAGCAGCCTATGAATGACGCCCTTAGAAACGACGACCGCCTCAGAGCGCTTTGTCTTTCGGGTGCTATTCCCTTAAAGGATTATATAAAAATGCTCACAGACGTGGGCTTTGGAACTATTGAAATTAGAGCGAGAAGGCCTTATAGAATTTTAGATACGGCACACTATGCCACCGACAAAAATATTTTTATTGAAAGTGTAGAGGTCTGCGCCATTAAGGATCCTATGCAGGCAGACGGGCCCTGTGTGTTTACAGGAAAATCTGCCATTTACTTTGGTTCAGAGGACTATTTTGACGACAAAAAAGGCCATGTGCTGCTTCAAAACCAACCCCTTTCTATCTGCGACAAAACCGCTGCAGCTTTGGGTAGTCTAGATAGGTCAGATATTTTTATCAGTGAAAGCACCTTCCATTACGACGGTGGTGGCTGTTGTTAGTAACAAATGAAAGTAATCTGGCATGTGGGGAATTTTAGAAATAGATAACAAAATATTAAAACAAACACCATGAAAATTAAATTACTAGGCCTAGGCCTTTTCGCACTTGTATTAACAAGCTGCAATTCAAAAAATAACGAAAAAGAAGGGGAATCTGCTGCTGAAAAAACCTATGAATTGGTATGGGCAGACGAGTTTGACGTAGACGGTTTACCAGACGCAGACAAGTGGTTTTTAGAGACCGATGCACCTGAAAACGGCGGCTGGTACAATAATGAAAAGCAGCATTATACGGATCGTATAGACAATGCATCAGTTAGTGACGGAACCCTTAAAATTATTGCTAAAAAGGAATCTTACACCCATAATGGAAGCACACAGGAATTCACCTCTGCGAGGTTTAATTCTAAATTTCACTTCACTTATGGAAAAGTAGAAGTAAGGGCTAAATTGCCTAGAATGCAAGGGACTTGGCCAGCCATTTGGGCTTTGGGCACCAATTTGCCAGAAGTGGGTTGGCCTGCCTGTGGAGAGATTGATATGATGGAGCAATTGTTTGAAGACCACCTGATGGTGCAATCTGCGGTTCACGTAGCTGGGAGGTATGGAGATTATCCTGCCTTAAAGCAATTATCGGTTTCAGATGTGACTGAGAATTTTCATGTCTATGGCATGATTTGGACAGAAGAAAAAATAGACTTTACGGTAGACGGAGAGGTGTTTTTCACCTACCAGCCTCAAGACAGAAGCAATGACTTTTGGCCTTTTAACAAAGACCAGTATTTGCTGTTGAATGTTGCGCTTGGGGGTAGTTTGGGTGGAGATATTGCGCCAGACTTTACGCAAGATCAAATGGAAGTGGACTATGTGAGGGTATACCAGCTTCAATAGTAGTCACATAATCATATAAAAAAAGCCATTCCTTAGGAATGGCTTTTTTTATTAGGCTGAATTTCTACTGGCGTTAATATTACCGTATAAAGAGCGTGTTACAATCTTTTCATAGACTTCCTTAAG
>CAKZOR010000113.1 GCA_937136755.1 uncultured Flavobacteriaceae bacterium
CTACCAAACAAAATAACTTTACAGATAGTGGAGGTTTGTGGGATGCAACACAAATGGGATCAAATGGTTCTTTTTTCTACACAAAATTTAATTTAAGGTTGTAATTATTAACTACTTAGTTGTTTTTTTTTATTCAGTGCTTAAAATACAGATACTGGTTCAAATTCGGAAAGCATTTTTAAAAACTCCTTTGGGCAAGTCTCTTTAAAAAGCCCTCAGGTAAAACCCTTAAAATCCAAATCCAAAACTCCCGGTAATACTAAAAGGTCTGGCACCAGGTACATCTAGGTAATTTCCCCTAAAGTTGGCGTCTAATCTAAATACCTTAAAAATATTGCCAATCCCTACACTGTATTCCCAATAAGCGTTTTTATCTGGGGCATTTAAAGTAAAATTACTAGGAGCATTTAAGGCAATGTTATCTTCGGAAAGGGATCCCCACACACCTCTAACCCCTATGATTTCCCTGAGATTTAAAGCCCTTAAAAAAGGAATTCTTGAAAAAAGACGGCCGTTAAAATTATGTTCTAAATGGCCAGACACATAAGTGTCAGTCACAAATTCATAAAAGTCTAGATTGGGAAAAGTGTTGTAAATAGTAAACAAGGTTTGGTTTCCTGGTACCACATGTAATAGCGCCAAAGGAAGCGGATCAAAAGTCCTTCCCGCTTCTATACTGGTTCTAAGGGTCCCTATGCCTCCTATTTGCCAGGGTCTGGTGTAAGACAGTTGTACCCTATTGAAATTAAAGTCCGAATCCAATAGGTTTTTTTGACCGTGAATATACTGAACCATTAAGCTTGGGTAATCTTCATTCACCGGTTTTGGATCTACCCCATAACCAATCACTTTTCTTCCTGGAGTATATAGCATTCTAGCCGTAAAATCTAGCTGGTTCAAACTGTTTTTGCTTCCCAATATGGTGGGTTCATAGACAAAATCTAATGGAAATAATTCAGGTAAAGCTGCCTGGACCCTTCTATAGGAAGCCCCCAATGACATAGTTAAATTTTTCACTGGCTCAGCACTCAAAGTGAAAGCAGTGAGGTTAATTTGAGACAACTTATCATTATTCCCCACCGTAAAAACAGAAGAAGAGGCAATACTACGGCCCATTAAATCATTGGTAGCCGTAAGACTCAAGCCCAATTGTTCTATATCTCTTCTATGGCCTCCTGAAATAAGAAGTCGGATTTTAGGGTCCAGAATGGCTTGAGTAAAAAAGCCGTGTTTAAATTTTTTATCAGAAAAACCATAAGCCACATAACCTTCTAAACGCCAAAGGTCATTTTGACCCCTAAAAGTTCTAGCGCCCGCCCTAAGTCTATTTCCCTCTGCTTGGTTGTATCCAAAAATACTATAGACGTCTCCAATATCTATATTTTGCTTATCTAACTCAATATATCCAGACTCCAAAATAGAGACCAAATTATAGTAGGTCTTGAACTTTGGCACTGTTTTAAGGGTATCTATTAATTGGTAAATACCCGCCTCGTCCTTATTGAGAGATTCTAATCTGTTGGCCGCCCAAAAACTTGGATCACGTTCAAACAACTCCGGCCTTAAGGCGTTATAATCTTCTGCATAAAAGCGCCTTGCTTTTGGAATGTCAAACTCAAAACCATCATACACAGTAGTGCGTTTGCCGTATACCCCCTTAGATTTTTCTTTATTACTATAGCTAAAGTCTGACAACATAGATTCACGTTTTAACAAAAAAACTGAATCACTTAAGACCTCAAAATCTTGCTCCACATACAACTCTTTGACCCAGTTTAAATTGGCGCTTTTGGTCATGGCCATATTTATTTTAGCAATGGCAAAGGTGCTGTCATTGACCCAAAAATCTCCTTTAAAGGTCAACTCACTCTTTCTCCTAGGGTAGTAGATAATATTATAGCACCATTTATCTCCAATAAAAGTAGAGTCTGCCAAAACATAATTGTAGGTGTCAATACCTGTTTTGGAGAGGGGAGAGGTAAATGACTTTCCAAAAAAGTTTAGGTAATTGTCGTAAATATCATAAGTAGCATACAGGTCTTTTAGGTAGGCCATAATGGCCTGATTCCCGTTAAAACCAGAATTTTTAACGCCTCTAACCACTTCTTTTTCTTCCTTAATTTCGTTGTCTCCATACACCTTAGAAACCGTTTCATTTAAAAAAATAGGTAAATAGGTTTTTCCCGTAATGCCGGAAGTATCTAGGTCCTTAAACACAAACTCCAAGCCTTTAAATACCTTACTATTCATGAGTGCGGAGTCTATGGTATTGAGATCAAATTCTATTTTCTCATACTTGTCATAGGCGTATTGCTTGTATTTACCCAGTCCATTGCTGCGCTTTTTGGCCCAAATTTTTCGCAAAATATCAATGGCAGGATTGTTTTTTTTGGACTGTTTTCCCGAAACCAGGGTTACTGACTGCAATTGCTCAGCGGCGGCTTCTAAAACAATTTTCAGATCGTAATTGGATTGTTTTTCAAGGAGGAGTGTAACAGTTTCAAATCCTATAAAAGAAATAGACAATTGGGTTTGGGTTTGATCAGACTCTATATAAAAGGAACCGTCGTCATTGGTAATGGTTCCAATAGTGCTGCCCGGAAACAACACATTCGCAAATGCAATGGGAAAGCCGTCGGTATCTTTTACAGTTCCGCTGACCTTGGTTTGGGCTTGTAGGACCAGACCGGTGAGCCACAAAAGAAATACAATATATTTTTTCATAGTAGGTTTGAATGGGTACATAAACACCAAACAAAAAGTGGACAGACTGGGGAATCTAAGGCTAAAAAAGCCCTCCGTGAGGAGGGCTGTAAGTTTATAGTGTGTTATGCTTTAGTGTACATGACACGGTTTACCGCATCTACAACATCTTGCGCACTTGGCAACCATTCTTCTAATAAAACAGGAGAATAAGGTGCTGGTGTGTCTGCTGTGTTAATCTTTTGAATAGGAGCATCTAAATAATCAAAGGCATTGTCTTGAACCTGGAAAGCAATTTCAGAGGCAATACTTCCAAAAGGCCAAGCTTCTTCAAGAATAACCAGTCTGTTGGTTTTTTTAACAGAAGCAATAATAGTATCCATATCTAAAGGACGTATCGTTCTTAAGTCAATAACCTCTAACTCTATCCCTTGTGCAGAAAGGGTGTCTGCTGCTTTTACAGCCTCTTTTAAAATTTTACCAAACGACACTACCGTCACATCTGATCCGTTTCTAATCACCTCTGCCACTCCTAATGGAATAGTGTATTCTCCCTCTGGAACTTCTCCTTTATCTCCATACATTTGTTCAGATTCCATAAAAATTACTGGATCTGGATCCTGAATAGATGCCTTTAATAATCCTTTTGCGTCTTTTGGATTAGAGGGCACAACCACTTTTAAACCGGGTGTATTGGCATACCAGTTCTCAAAAGCTTGAGAGTGTGTTGCAGCCAATTGTCCTGCAGAGGCTGTTGGACCTCTAAATACTATTGGACAATTAAATTGACCTCCAGACATTTGCCTGATTTTAGCAGCATTATTTATGATTTGGTCAATCCCTACCAAAGCAAAGTTAAAAGTCATAAATTCAATGATAGGCTTATTGCCATTCATAGCAGACCCCACACCAATTCCAGCAAATCCCAATTCAGAAATGGGGGTATCTATAACCCTTTCTGGACCAAATTCATCTAGCATTCCTTTTGAAGCTTTGTAAGCACCGTTGTATTCCGCTACTTCTTCTCCCATTAAATAAATAGAAGGGTCTTTTCTCATTTCTTCTGACATAGCTTCTGCTATGGCTTCTCTAAACTGTAATGTTTTCATAGGTATGTCTTAAAACGCATGCAAAAATAAGCAATAAATATCTTATTTGGGAATTCAAAAAGATTAAAAAAAGAATAAAATTTACTATGCATGCATAGTAAATTGCAAATAATTCTTATCTTAGTGGCTCAGAACATAAAGCTTAATTTGAGATGAAGATACTTGTGTGTATTAGTAATGTCCCAGACACTACTTCTAAAATCAATTTTAAAGACAACAACACTGCTTTTGATACAGCGGGTGTTCAATTTGTCATAAACCCAAATGATGAATTTGGATTGACAAGAGCCATGTGGTTTAAAGAAAAACAAGGGGCTAGCGTTGCAGTTGTCACAGTAGGAGATGCTTCGGTAGAGCCCACGCTTAGAAAAGCACTCGCTATTGGAGCAGACGAAGCTTACCGAATAGACGCCCCAGCAACAGATGGTTTTTTTGTTGCCCAAGAATTGGCTGCATTGGTTAGAGAAATAGGTTTTGACCTTGTAATTGCAGGAAGAGAGTCTATAGATTACAATGGTGGAATGGTACCAGGATTTTTAGCAAGTAATTTAGATTTCCAATATGTGACCAATTGTATCTCCTTAGAAATAGAAGGGAATAACGCTACTGCTATAAGAGAAATAGATGGTGGTAAAGAAACATTGAGCACACAGCTACCTCTTGTTATTGGAGGGCAAAAAGGATTGGTAGAAGAAAGTGATCTACGCATTCCAAATATGAGGGGAATTATGATGGCCAGACAAAAACCGCTGCACACTAAAGCAGCTACAAGCACAGCGGCACAAACCAAAGAAATCTCTTTTAGCAAACCAGAAGCCAAAGGGGCTGTAACCATGATTGATCCAGCCAATATAGACCAACTCATTTCCTTATTACACAACGAAGCAAAGGTTTTATAGCCTAGCGATAAATTACAATACTATGTCCGTACTCATATATACAGAAACAGAAAAAGGGATTTTTAAGAAAAATGCATTTGAAGTAGCTTCTTATGGCGTTGCATTAGCAGAGCAATTAGGGGTTGATTGTGTCGCTGTCGCTATAAATCCTTCAGATGCAAGCCAACTACAATCTTATGGAGTGGCTAAAATATTAGATATTAAAGAGGCTAAATTAGACACTTTTAATGCCAAGGCTTATGCTACAACTATAGCCCAAGCGGCCAAAGAAGCTAATGCGCAGGTAGTCCTTGTAAGCAGTAGTGCAGACAGTAAATTCCTAAGCCCTCTTTTGGCGGCTCAATTAGATGCGAGTTTTGCGCCAAATGTAGTAGCACTGCCGGAAAGCACTACACCATTTGTTGTAAAGCGAACCGCATTTAGCAACAAAGGCTTTGCCCACACTGAACTCACTGGTTCCATTAAAATGATTGGAGTGGCCAACAATTCTTTTGGACTACATGAAAAAGAGACCACCTCCAGCGTGGCTGCTTTTACACCCAACCTAGAAGATCACTTATTTACCACTAAAACAACCGCTGTAGACAAAGTAAGTGGTCAAGCAACTATTGCAGACGCAGACGTTGTTGTCTCTGGCGGAAGAGGGCTTAAAGGACCGGAAAATTGGGGATTAATTGAAGATTTAGCTGGTGTATTAGGAGCAGCAACAGCTTGCTCTAAACCAGTTTCTGACCTAGGATGGAGACCACATGGAGAACACGTAGGACAGACAGGAAAACCTGTAGCCACTAACCTATACATCGCTATTGGAATCTCTGGAGCCATACAACATTTAGCAGGGGTAAGTGCCTCAAAAGTAAAAGTGGTCATTAACACGGATCCAGAAGCCCCATTCTTTAAAGCAGCAGACTATGGAATTGTAGGAGACGCCTTTGAAGTTGTCCCTGAATTAATTGAAAAATTAAAAGCATTTAAAGCACAGAACGCTTAAAATTTATTAAATTGTGCCCCTTAAACTGGGCCAAACCTTACAAGGCTGATTATGTTATTAATTGGCCTTTTTTTATGACCTTTAAACTATGTCTTTAATTCCATTAAAAATAAAAGGTATTTCGTATAGTCAGACCCAAAATGGGGCCTATGCGCTAATTCTCAATGAAATTGATGGAGACAGAAAGCTTCCCATAGTGATTGGTGCCTTTGAAGCACAATCTATTGCCATAGCTTTAGAAAAAGAAATTAGTCCCCCGAGGCCTTTAACCCATGATTTGTTTAAAAACTTTGCCCAACACTTCCAGATTGGATTAAAAAAAGTAATCATTCACAAACTTATAGACGGCGTATTTTACGCCAATATTGTGTGTGATCAAGAAGGATCAGAATCGGTTTTTGATGCTAGAACCAGTGATGCTATTGCACTAGCGCTACGCTTTAACGCTCCTATCTTTACGTATGAAAGCATCTTGAATAAAGCGGGAATAAACCTCACCGTCAAAGAAATACCTGCCGATATTAAAGACATCCCTTCAAATACCATGAGTGAGGTTGCCACTGAAAATAATTTAAACCACTTAGACCTAAACGGACTAGAAGTGGCCTTAGAGAAAGCAGTCAAAGAAGAAGACTATGAAAAAGCTGCAAGAATTAGAGATGAAATATCCAAAAGAAATTAAGATGCCACAACCCTTGAAATTTGTACTCAAATCACTCCTTCTTTGTCTTTTTTTTGCAGGCATTAGCACTTCCCTTGAAGCGGCTCCGTTGGCAAGTTCTTTTTCAGAAATTGCATTCAATACAGTAAACACAATAGACAACACTCAAGCAGCAGAAATAATTCCAAATGCCTCTTTTTCTATAGAGAGTTTCGGGAGAGGAATCCTTGGAATGCTATTTTTGATTGGTATTTCATTTTTATTCTCGGCCAACAAACGGGCCATAAACTGGAAAATGGTCGGGATTGGGCTAGGCATTCAGATTGTATTGGCAATAGGAATTTTAAAAGTGCCTCTAGTACAAAAAGGATTTAGTTTTGTGGGTCAGATTTTTGTCAATATCCTAGACTACACATTGGTGGGAAGTAAATTCCTCTTAGGAAACCTATTAGACTTAAACAATCCCTCTATTGGCTATATTTTTGCCTTCCAGATACTCCCTACGATCATATTTTTCTCTGCCCTAACCTCTGTATTATTCTATTTAGGAGTCATTCAAAAAGTGGTCAAAGGACTTGCTTGGTTACTCACCAAATCCTTAGGAATCTCTGGAGCAGAAAGTCTATCAGTTGCTGGAAATATTTTCTTAGGACAAACAGAAGCCCCATTGCTAATCAAAGCCTATCTTGAAAAAATGAGTAAATCTGAAATTTTACTCGTGATGATTGGAGGAATGGCCACTGTAGCAGGTGGGGTATTAGCAGCCTATATTGGATTTCTTGGAGGAGATGACCCTCAATTGAGATTAGAATTTGCGCGACACTTATTGGCTGCCTCTGTAATGGCTGCACCTGGAGCTATTATTATCTCCAAAATTTTATATCCACAAACAGAAAAAATTAGTACTGACGTACACGTCTCAACCGAAAAAATTGGTTCTAATTTCTTAGACGCCATTTCTAACGGTACGTCTGAGGGATTAAAATTAGCCGTAAATGTAGGCGCCATGCTCCTAGTGTTTGTAGCCTTTATAGCCCTCTTTAATGGAATTTTTAATTGGGTGGGCGATGTTACCTCCCTCAATGAGTGGGTTGCGGCAAACAGTGCTTACCCGAACTTATCATTAGAAGCCATTTTAGGAACTGTATTTGGCCCTCTGATGTGGGTTATTGGTGTTGCGGCAGAAGACATGTTCCTCATGGGACAATTGTTGGGAATTAAGTTAGCTTCCAGTGAATTTGTAGGATACACCCAGTTGGCTACACTCAAAGAAGTGAGCAGCGTCACTCATTTTAGTTATAATAAATCAGTGATCATGGCTACTTATATGCTGTGCGGTTTTGCCAACTTTGCTTCCATTGGTATTCAAATTGGTGGCATAGGATCTCTAGCACCCGGACAGCGAAAAACATTATCCGCTTTTGGCTTAAAAGCTGTTTTAGGAGGGTCATTAGCTTCCCTATTATCTGCTACTATTGCAGGAATGATCCTTGGATAATTGGCCTATCTATAGCCAATAGAATACCCCCTTAAAAAAGGCCCCTTCGTTAATAAGTTTTTGATAATCCTGTTTTAAAATCTGGCATTTAATTGGTTCCAGCCTGTACCTTTATACAAGAAATAAAAAGGCATGAAGCAATACCACGATTTACTAAACCACGTTCTAGCGCACGGGGTACAAAAAGGAGATAGGACAGGAACGGGAACTCTAAGTGTATTTGGGTACCAAATGAGGTTTAACCTCAGTGATGGTTTTCCTATGGTCACCACCAAAAAACTACACTTAAAATCTATTATTTATGAACTCCTTTGGTTTTTAAAGGGAGACACTAATATTAATTATTTACAAGAAAACGGCGTGCGTATTTGGAATGAATGGGCAGACAGCCAAGGCAACCTAGGACCCGTTTATGGCAAACAATGGCGTAATTGGAATGGGGAAGAAATTGATCAGATCAAAGAAGTTATTCAAAGTATCAAAGAAAACCCCAACAGTAGGAGAATGTTAGTTTCTGCCTGGAACCCCAGTGTGCTTCCAGATCCCAAAACCTCCTTTGAAGAGAATGTAGCCAACGGAAAAGCGGCCCTCCCACCTTGCCACGCATTTTTTCAATTTTATGTTGCAGATGGAAAACTATCCTGCCAACTGTATCAACGATCTGCCGACATTTTTTTAGGCGTACCCTTTAATATTGCTTCATATGCCCTACTCACCATGATGATGGCCCAAGTCTGTGGGTTAGAGGCAGGAGATTTCATTCACACTTTTGGAGACGCCCATATTTACAACAACCACATGGAGCAAATTGAACTCCAACTCAGCAGAACACCCAAAGACCTGCCAAAAATGACTTTAAATCCTGAAATTAAAGATATTTTTGATTTTGACTTTGAAGACTTCACCCTAGAAAATTACGATCCACATCCCCACATTAAAGGCGCAGTAGCCATTTAAGCTATGAGAGAAATTTGTATGATAGCTGCAGCGGCAGAGAACAATGCCATTGGAAAAGACAATGACTTACTATGGCACCTCCCCTTGGACTTTAAACACTTTAAAACCCTTACCAGCGGACACACTATTATCATGGGACGCAAAACCTTTGAAAGCTTCCCCAAACCTTTACCCAACAGGAAACATCTAGTCATTACAAGAAATAAAGATTACCAGATAGAAGACCCAGACTGCGCTGTACACTTCTCCTTAGAAGCCGCTTTAGAGGCCTGTAAAACAGAAGCAAAGGTATTTATCATTGGGGGTGGTGAAATATACAAAATGGGGTATCCGTTAGCTACTTCCATAGAACTCACTCGGGTACATGTGAGTCTCCCGGCGCATGCGTTTTTCCCTGAAATATTGCCCAAAGATTTCGAGTGCATTCAAAAAACACCTATGCCTGCAGACAACAAACATGCCTATGCATACACCTTTGAAAGCTATGAAAGACGTGACTAACTAGGTTTAAAAGTCCGTGCTGTAATGAAGGTTAATGTGAGGCGCAGTAGGAATAAAACTTTTCAATACATCTGTAGCACTATTAGAGTAGAAATCATGGCTTACTGTGCTCAGAATTGGACTGTCTCCGGACAAATTTTCAGTAGTATCCGAACCGATCAATAAACCTTCTTTTTCCAATACATTTTTGGTCTGCCTGGCAACAGCGCCAGCAGCATCTATAATTTCAATACGAGTCGAAAGTATTTTTTTTATGGCAGGGATTAAATAAGGATAGTGCGTACAACCTAAAACCAAGCGGTCAATCCCTTTTTCTTGCATGGGTAATAAATAATTTGTCAAAAGTTCAGCCACCTCCTCTCCGTCTGCAAAACCACCTTCGATTAAAGCGACCAATCCAGCGCCTTCTTGCTCAATAATTTCAACTCCTGAGGCATTCTCTAAAGCGGTCTTATG
The DNA here is from genome assembly GCA_937136755.1 of uncultured Flavobacteriaceae bacterium. GTDB lineage: Bacteria > Bacteroidota > Bacteroidia > Flavobacteriales > Flavobacteriaceae > MAG-120531. The sequence continues at coordinate 9,776 of CAKZOR010000113.1, forward strand.
AAATAAAGCACTCCCAAGAGTTCCTTTTGTAGCCAATAATCCCACTTTGCCTGTTTTAGTCTCTAAGGCTGCAGGTTTTATAGCGGGTTCAATCCCAATAAAGGGAATGGGATAAGTATCCCTAAGTATTTTTATAGCATTGGTAGTAGCCGTATTACAAGCTACTACAATTAATTTACAACCCTTGCCTATTAGAAACTCTGTGTTCTTGATAGACAAAGCTACTATAGCTTCTGGGCTTCGCTCACCATAGGGAGCGTTGGCACTATCTGCCACATATATCGTAGACTCTTCAGGCAACAGCGCATGTACCTCTGACCATACCGAAGTGCCTCCCACTCCGGAATCAAAAAAGCCAATAGGACCAAACGAATTACTCATACCTCTAAAATAAAAAAACCGCCTCTAAAGAGACGGTTTTATTTGAACAAAGATGGGAAAATCTCTTAGAATCCCAATTCCTTTTTAACGTCTGCCATTAAGTTCTTTCCTCTAGATACTAATAAGCCATATCCTTGAGTAGCATCTAACACATAGTCAAATCCTTGCGCTGTAGCCACTTTTTCAATAGCTGCTTTAGCTTTTTCAGAAATAGGTGCAAATAATTCTGCTTGTTTTTTCTGAAGCTCTTGCTGTGCTGCTTGCTGGGCTTCGTTAATTGATTTTTCAAAACCTTGAAGCTCTAGAGCTCTTTTTTCGTTTTCTTCTTGAGTTTTTGAAGCAGACTCATTAGAGTATAGGGTGTACTTATTTCTCAACTCAGTCATTGAATCTTCAATATCTGCCCTGTAAGTTTCTTGCAATTTCTTTAGTTCTGCATCTGCCGCCTTCATCTCTGGCATTTCAGATAATAACGCTTGTACATTAATATGCGCTACTTTGCTTTGGGCTTGTGCAAAACTTGTCGCAGCTACAAATAAAAATAATGCAACGGCTATTTTCTTTAAATTCTTCATCGTGTTAATTAGATTGATTGTTAATTTTTTGTTTGTTGTTAAATATAGTGTTCAAATATAAAATTTATTCTGTTATACTGTCTTTTTGTTGGACAGGAAGTTTGTCAGATTTCTTTTTTTCTCTCGCTTCTCTTAATTTTTTCTTTCTGAGTTCATAGGCTTTTTGCCTATCTTCTCTCAGTTTCTGTTGTGCTGCTTTCTTTTTAGCAATTTGTTGTTCCTTTGATTTTACCTTTTCAAGATCCTCTGCCGCTTTAGCCTCTAAGGCTTCATTGACAGGAACCTCTTCTGCTGGACCTTGGTTTATTTCTGCATCACTGAGCCCCATATTAGCACTCATATCTTGCCTACTCAATGCTCTAATAATTAAATTACTCAAATTAAAACGTTCGTTGGCAAACAAAATAGTGGTACTACCATCTGACTTGTCTAGAATGAGATCGTATCCCTTTTCTTTTCCCAACCGCTGCACCTCATTAAAAACCAAGTCTTGAATGGGTTGAACAATGGAAGTTCTCAAAGCAAACAAATCTCCCTGAACACCAAATCGCTGTTGCTGATAAGCAACCAAAGACGCCTTGGCAGATTGAATCTCCAACGTCCTTTCTTCCAATAAAATGGGCGTTAACAATGCCTTTTGAGACGCTAATTCGGTCTCCATGGTTTCTATTGCGAGTTTTCTAGCAGCTATTTCCATTTGCCAACCACCCACGCGTTCTTCTAATGAACGTTGCGCCTCTAAATAAGAAGGCAATTTAGACAATATATAATCCATATCTATATAGGCTACCCTGGCTTGTCTTTGAGCGTGAACGCTACTTAAACCAAACCAAAAAACAAATAATAGGTATGTGATTGTCTTTGAGATTCTCAAATATAATAATTATTAAAAACGCTGTCCAATAATAAAGTGGGTCTGCCATCCGGAAGGTCCCACGGAACCAGGCTGATTGTCTGCGTCAAACCCATAACCAAAGTCAATTCCCAATAAACCAAAAGCAGGCATAAAAATACGCACCCCTACTCCAGCGGATCTTTTTATATCAAAAGGATTGAACTCTTGAATACTGTTAAAGGCATTTCCCCCTTCCAAAAAAGCTAAACCGTAAATTGAGGCAGATGGCTTTAAAGTAATAGGATAACGCATCTCCATAGAGAACTTATTGTACACCACACCACCTTCTTGTTGGCCAGTGGTAGGGTCTATAGGGGTTAAAGATTGGTTCTCATAACCTCTAAGCTGCACTACTTCCCTTCCGTCTAAGGTAAAATTCCCAAGCCCATCTCCACCAACGAAGAAACGCTCAAAAGGCACATTACCAATATCTGGATTGTAGTTTCCTAAGAAAGCAAATTCTGTGTTTGTTCTCAAAATTAGCTTACCGACAATTCTACTATACCAATCTCCCTTGAAATTTAATTTATAAAATTCCAACCACTTAAAACGAGACTCCTCTAATGTTTCTAATCTTTTTAACTGACTCGCTGTAGCGTCACCAGTAGATCTCAAATCTATAATTTCGTCACTTTCTTCTTTAATCGCTTTAAAATCTTTAGATCCCAATAAAGAAAATGGCGGGGTGAATTTAGCCAAGAATTCAAAACTAGACCCTCCTGTTGGAAAGATTGGGTTTGGACCTGAAGATTTTCTGGAAAGACCAAAAGTATAGGTCAATGAGTTAGAGGTTCCATTTCCAAAATTAAACAATCCTATATTGTAATTCTGAAAATCGTATTGTTGGTAACCCAATGCGTGAGACACAGAGAAGTAATCATCTGGCCATTGAAGACGCTTGGCCAACCCAAGAGAAATACCTGTAATTGAAAACTGCCTGTCTTTATCTACATCTCTCGCTACAAAATCAAAAGAGTACTGCTGTGTTCTGGATAGAGACACATTAAATCTAATTGGTTTTTTACCACCCATCCAAGGCTCAGAAAAATTTAAACTGTAGACCTTAAAAGTCCTACTCGCTTGTAAACGAAGGGCAAAAGTTTGTCCGTCACCCATAGGGACTGGCTTGTAGGCTTCCTTATCAAAAATATTTTGCAAGGAGAAATTACTAAAAGAAAGTCCTAGGGTTCCAATAAAACCACCTCCACCATAGCCCCCTTGGAGTTCAATCTGGCTGGATCCAGCCTCCACCAAACTATAGGCCAAATCTACCGTACCTGTGTTGGGATCTGCGTTTTGAACATCAGGTGAGATTTGCTCTGCGTCAAAAAAGCCCAGCTGACCTAATTCTCTAATACTCCTAATAATATTGTCCTTGGAGTATTTCTGACCAGGACGGGTCCTGAGTTCTCTGAAAATAACATGGTCATTGGTTTTGTCATTTCCTGTAATAGTCACATGGTCCAGGAAAGTTTCCTTCCCTTCTATAATTCTTATCTCAAAATCAATGGTGTCATTGGCTGCGGAAACCTCTACGGGATTTATACTTGAAAACAAATATCCATTGTTCTGATATAAGTTCGTAATGTCTTCTCCATCTGGCTTAGTGTCGTCTGCAATGCGCTTTCTCAATAAAACACCATTATAGGTATCTCCTTTTTTAATCCCCAAAATCTGTGACAAGCCCCTATCGGTATAGACAGTGTTTCCCACGAAATTAATGTCTCCAAAATAATACTTGTCCCCTTCTTCTACTTTTATTTTTAAGGCAATGTTTTGGTCGTTTACCTTAGTAAAGGTGTCCATTAAGATCCTAGCATCCCTAAAACCGTTTTCTGCATAGGCATCTTTTAGTCCCTGCAAATCCGTTTGATAATCTTCGGGTATATATTTAGATTTCTTCCAAAATCTATAAAAAGCTTTTTCTTTGGTTTTCTTTAAGGCCTTTTTAAGTCTAGCTGCACTTAACGCCTCGTTTCCTTCAAATTGGATCTCAGAAATTTTAACCTTAGCACCCTTGTTAATATTAATGACCATTTTCTGAGCATTGGTCTCAGTAGTATCTGCAGTAGTTGCAATGGTGACCTTAGTATTTAAATACCCCTCTTTCTTATACTTGTTTTGAAGATAATTTTTAGAATTAGCCAATAAACTCTCTGTAATCTTCTTCCCTTTCTTAAGGTCCGTGTCTGTTAATAATGCGTCTACCTTTCTAGGTTTCACCCCATATACTGTAACCTGAGATAAAGTAGGCCTTTCTATAATCTCCAATTCTAAGAATACTTTTTCGTCTTCAATATTTGTGATGAAAAAATTAATATCACTAAAGAGCTCTAAATCCCATAATTTACTGATCACTTCACCTATTTCCTCTCCAGGCAATGTAATAGGTTGTCCCACCCTTAATCCTGTAAAAGTTTTCACTGTCTGGGCGTTGTAGCTTTGCAAACCAACCACTTCAATACCCCCAAGGATATATTTTTTACCGTCGTCGTATCCGCCCTCTTGGGCTAAAAGTAGGCTGCTGCTAAAAAAAAGAACCAATACCATAAAGGCATTGGCCATAAATGCAATAAAATTTCTATTTACTGAGTTGTTCGCTTGTTTTTCCAAATCTTCTTTCTCTATTCTGATAATTAGCTAAGGCAGACTCTAAATGTGATTTGCTAAAGTCTGGCCAACAAGCTGAAATAAAATACAATTCTGCATAGGCTATTTGCCACAACAAAAAATTACTAATCCTGTGTTCCCCACTGGTTCTCACCAACAAATCTACCTCAGGCAGATCATGCGTGTAAAGATGGGTATTTATAATGGTTTCGTCAATGTTATCTGATGAAATTATATTATTTTTAACTTTGACACTAATGGCTTTTACAGCCTGAATGAGCTCCTCGCGGCTACCATAACTAAGGGCCAAACTAAGCGTCATTCCACTGTTGTTTCTGGTCTTTTCTATAACCTCTTGTAGTTCCTGAACTGCTTTTTTTGGCAAGGCAGAGAGATCTCCAATGGCATTCAATCTAATGTTGTTGGCCTCAAAGGTTTTTAACTCTTTTTTAAGGGATCTTATCAAGAGCTTCATCAATAAGTCTATTTCAAATTTAGGACGGTTCCAGTTTTCTGTAGAAAAAGTATACAGTGTTAAGTATTCAATTCCCAAAGAAACACAATGCTCCACAGTAGCACGCACTGTTTTAACCCCTTGTTCATGTCCAAAAGTTCTTGGCATTCCCTTAGCCTTAGCCCACCTTCCATTACCATCCATTATAATGGCTAAGTGTTTGGGTAATCGGTCCTTATGAAGTACAGTCTCTTTTTCCATTTTTATTCAAAACAATCCCTACAAGGTTTTCTTGTAAAAGTGTAGGTGAAGCTTATTCCAGAAAACACATACCAATCATTGTTATTTATATCTCCAAATTGGTTGGTCGCAAAATTAGAATTTATTGGGTTACTTCCATCTAAATTATCAGTAAATGTGTACCTAACTCCAATTTCTGTCCCTAAAATGGTATTTGAACCTATTCTAGCTTTAATCCCAAAATGAATTGGAAGCGCAAAAGAAATGTCTTTTTTATTGGTATTCTTAGCCTTTCCAAATTCAAAATAATTGTAATCGTACCTGAAAACAGTTAAGCCTGAATATAAATAAGGTGTAAATGCAGATCCAAATCTATGAAGATTATAAGGTAAGAAGTTCACTTCCAAACCAGAAGACAGCTCCAATAAGCCTGTATTTCCATTTAAATTTCTCAAAATTCTGGCAGGGTCTTGGGCGTTCTTATCGTCAAAACTCAAATTGGCATAGCTCAATCCAGCCCTCCAAGCATATCGCTGGCTTTTATTCCATTTAAACAGCAAACCAAAGCCAAAACTAGATGGGCTAAGGTGTTTTTGAGATCCAATATCAGAAAGAGCGTTTACACCACCTAACATAACTCCAGCTTCATAGGTCTGGGCTTGAACCATTGTGAGAGATAAAAAAAATACAAGGATGTAAAAACGCATGATCTAAAATTAAAGGCAATCATTAAACTGATAAGTCCAATCTAATTATAAAACAACTATACAGAAATTTTATTGTGACTTAGTTTCTTTTGTCTTCTCCCCATAAAAGTTTTTTACGAAGGGTTTTAAGAAAACTCTCTGAGGTATAAGCCACCATCTTAAGCGTATATGGTGCTTTTTTGATGAGTAATTCAGTGCCGTTGTCTATACTAGCAATGCGAGAATCTAAAGAAACCAAATGCTGTGGCTCTCTTCCAGACACTACAAGCCTAATTTCTGTATGATCTGCAATAATCAAGGGCCTAGCATTGAGATTATGTGGCGCAATTGGTGTTAGAATGAGTGAGTTTGTCCCAGGTGCCATTACTGGACCACCGCAAGACAAAGAATAACCTGTAGATCCAGTAGGTGTAGCAATAATTAAACCATCTGCCCAATAAGACGTCAGGTATTCACCATCTAAATATGTGGCTACCGTAATCATGGCAGTAGTGTCTTTCCTACT
>CAKZOR010000114.1 GCA_937136755.1 uncultured Flavobacteriaceae bacterium
GATTTTAGAGGGCACAAAAAAAACCCCTAACTAATCAAAGTTAGGGGTTTTATTGTACTCGAGGCGGGACTTGAACCCGCACGGACTAATGTCCATTGGATTTTAAGTCCAACGTGTCTACCAATTCCACCACACGAGCCTAATTGCTCGCGCAATATGGACGGTTATGGAGCGAAAAAAGGGATTCGAACCCTCGACCTCCACCTTGGCAAGGTGATGCTCTACCCCTGAGCTACTTTCGCGTTTTATATATTTAAAGATCGTGCATTACTGCTAATGCGAGGGCAAATTTAAGACTTTTATCTAAAACCCAAAGTAAAAATGAATAAAATTAAATAAAATAAAGGGCTCTTTTTTTAAGTCAGTCATAAAGGCTCTGAACCTTAGTGAGATGCGTTTTTGCTGCTGATCAGTTTTTTAATCTCTTCTAATTTTAAGAGTGCCGCAACAGGGGTTAAACTATTAATGTCTAGGTCTAAGATTTCTTCTTTGATTTGCTCTAAAATAGGGTCGTCTAGTTTAAAAATGCTGAGTTGCATGTCTGCGGGGATCTCTTGAAGTTTTCCCGTGAGTTGCTCACTGCTATGGCTCTTTTCTAGCTTTTTTAGAATACTATTGGCTTTTTCAAGCACTTCCTTAGGCATTCCAGCCATTTTAGCCACATGAATTCCAAAACTATGCGCGCTACCTCCAGGACTTAATGTCCTAATAAAAAGTACCGTGTCTTTTAATTCCTTCACGGCAACATTAAAGTTTTTAATTCGATCAAAACTAGCACTCATCTCATTGAGTTCGTGGTAATGTGTGGCAAAAAGGGTTTTGGCTTTGGAGCTATGTTGGTGCAAATATTCCGTGATGGCCCAAGCAATAGAGATTCCGTCATAGGTACTTGTTCCTCTACCAATTTCATCTAAAAGCACTAGGCTTCTCTCAGAAAGGTTGTTTAGAATACTAGCGGTTTCGTTCATTTCTACCATAAAGGTGGAAGCGCCCTGACTTATATTGTCAGAAGCACCCACTCGTGTAAAAATTTTGTCTATGATACCTATTTTGGCTTCAGATGCTGGAACAAAAGAGCCCATTTGCGCCATAAGTACGACCAAAGCGGTTTGTCTTAATAAGGCAGACTTACCACTCATATTAGGCCCAGTGATCATAATGATTTGTTGGCTTTCTCTGTCTAGGAAAAGGTCGTTAGCCACATATTTTTCATCTACCGCTAATTGCTGTTCTATAACAGGGTGTCTAGCACCTTTAAGGTCTAGCGTGAATCCTTGGTCTAAATGTGGAAGGCAATAATTTTGTTCTCGAGCCAAAATACTGAAACCACAGAGGCAATCTAAAGTAGCTACCTGATGCGCATTTTTTTGAACGGCTAAAATATAGGCTTGTCCTGTAGAGACCAATTGGTCAAAAAGTTGCTGTTCAATACTTAGAATTTCTTCTTGAGCACCTAGTATTTTTGTTTCGTATGTTTTGAGTTCTTCTGTAATATAGCGCTCTGCATTGACTAAGGTCTGTTTTCTAATCCAATCTTCAGGTACCTTGTCCTTATGGGTATTTCTCACTTCTATATAATAGCCAAACACATTATTAGATGCAATTTTTAAGCTGCTAATCCCAGTACGTTCCGTTTCTCTAGCGAGCATGGCGTCTAAATGTTTTTTCCCTGCCGTGGATAGGTCTCTTAATTCATCTAAAGCCTCGTGAAATCCTGGGGCAATAGTGGTGCCTTTTCCAATCACAACAGGTGCTTCTTCTGCTAGGCAGGCCGCAATAGATTGGGTGAACTGATGCAAGGGATCTATTCCTTCTGCCAAATGCGCCAAAGCTTTTTGACCTGACGAGGCTGCTAGAGATTTAATGGGGCCAAGGGCCAACAGCGTATTTTTTAACTGCACCATTTCTCTAGGGCTTATCTTGGTGGTGGCCACCTTAGAGATAAGCCTTTCTAAGTCACCAATACTTTTTAAGGATTGCTCAAATCGCTGTTCTAATGTTGCATTTTCTTGCAAATGAGACACAATTTGGTGTCTGGATTCAATAGATTCTTGGTCTTTTAAAGGAAGGGCAAGCCATCTTTTTAGTAGCCGCCCACCCATAGGGGTTGTGGTTTTGTCTATGACCTGAAGCAGACTAATGCCGTCTGGCGCGTTGGATTGAAAAAGCTCTAAATTTTTAATCGTAAAACGATCCATCCATACGTAAGCGTCTTCTGCAATTCTGTTGAGACGGCTTATGTGACTCAATTTGTCATGTCTTGTTTCTGACAAATAATGTAATACAACTCCCGCAGCTACAATCCCTAAAGGTAAATTTTCTACGCCAAAACCAGCCAGTGTTTTTGTATTGAATTGTTTGTTGAGGCTTTCTTTGGCGTAATGCTCCTGAAAGACCCAATCCTCCATAAAAAAGTAATGCCAATGCTCGCCAAAGGAGGCTTGTAAGCTTTTTCGATCTGGTTTGGAGACCAATACTTCAGAAGGAGAAAAATTTTGTAATAGTTTGTCAATATACTCTTCAGTGCCTTGTGCACATAAAAACTCCCCAGTACTAATGTCTAAAAAAGCCACCCCAAATTCCTTATTGGTTTTATGAAGCGCTGCAAGGAAATTATTAGACTTGGCAGAGAGAATGTCGTCATTGAATGCCACTCCAGGTGTAATGAGTTCAGTGACGCCTCTTTTGACAATTTTTTTGGTTTGTTTGGGATCTTCTAATTGATCACAAATAGCCACGCGCTCACCTGCTTTAACCAATTTGGGTAAATAGGTGTTTAGGGAGTGATGGGGGAAACCAGCCAATTCCGTTTTGTCTCCCCCATTGTTTCTATGGGTGAGTACAATTCCTAAAATTCGAGCAGCTTTAATAGCGTCTTCTCCAAAAGTCTCATAAAAATCACCCACTCTAAATAAGAGTAATGCATCTGGATACTTGGTTTTAATACCGTTGTATTGCTGCATTAACGGACTGACTTTTTTGCTAGATTCTGTTGGTTTCAAAAGCGATTAAATTAGTGTATTTTTGACCCTTTAAATATACAAGCAATGTACTATTTTCCCCTGCTTTAGAAAACATTTGTTAATATCTAAAGGGGTTTATAGGATAAAAAAACTCAAAATGCAGAAAACCCCTAATGAAGCTCTAGAAAGATTAGATGTCGCTGGATTTAAAGCTGCGCATAAAACGCCTTTGATAATAGTGCTAGATAATATTAGAAGCCTCAATAATATTGGGTCTGTCTTTAGAACAGCAGACGCATTTTTAGTCTCTAAAATTTACCTCTGCGGCATAACAGCTCAGCCCCCTCACAAAGACATTAATAAGACGGCTTTGGGGGCAACGGATACGGTAGATTGGGAATACAGGGAAAGCACTTTGGAATTGGTCAAAGAATTGCAGTCGCAGTCCATAGAAGTGTGGTCTGTGGAGCAAGCAGAAGGGGCCACTTTTCTAGATCAAATGACTTTGGCACCCCAAAAAACCTATGCACTTATTTTTGGAAATGAGGTGAAAGGGGTACAGCAAACAGTGGTTAATGCGAGTGATGGTGTGGTGGAAATTCCTCAATTTGGCACTAAGCACTCCTTGAATATCTCTGTAAGTGCAGGTGTGGTAGTATGGGACTTTTGGAAAAAGTTATCGGCTTTTTAAAAAGCCAAATAAGGCTATTTTTTTAATGATCCATTGGTAATCTTCCGGATTGGACACAAAATCCCGATCTGAAACATCTATGATGAGTTGTTGGTTTTGATGGTGTGTTTTAATAAAATCCAAATACCCTTGATTAATTTTTTCTAAGTATTCAGCGTCAATTGTTTTTTCGTAATCACGGCCTCTTTTAGCAATATTATCCAGTAAACGCTCTGTATTTTGATACAAGTAAATATAAGCATCTGGCACCTTGGCGTCTTTATACATAAAGCCAAATAATTTTCTGTACAAGGCGTATTCTTCCTTTCCAAGGGTAATTTGTGCAAAAATGAGTGACTTATAAATGTCGTAATCACTCACCATAAAGTTTTTGAAAAGGTCTAGTTGAGAGGTGCTCTCAGTGTACTGCTGGTATCTCTCTGCAAGAAAGGACATTTCTAAAGGAAAGGCATACCTGGCCTGATCTTCGTAAAATTTAGGTAAAAACGGATTATCTGCAAAGCCCTCAAGGATTAATTTGGCATTAAAATCTTCAGATATCATCGAAGAAAGGGTGGTTTTACCAGCCCCAATATTTCCTTCTATCGCAATAAAGGTGAGTCCGCTGTCTAATAGGTTAAGCGTTTTATGAAGCGTTATTTCAGTGCGCTCTAAACCAGTTAAATCTTCTGAAGCCTCCAGAATTGACTGTACTGATGTATTTAAAACAGGGTGTATGGCATTGGCGGCAATTTGCGCCAAAGGCACAAGTACAAAAGCCCGTTTTTCCATCTGAGGGTGGGGCAATTGCAAACGTTCCTCTGAATGGGTTTCTGTGCCGTATAACAGCAGATCTATATCTATGGTTCTTGCGGCATAACCTTCTTGTTCATATCGCTTTCTTCCCAGGCTATTTTCTATCTCTAAAATAGTGTCTAACACTTTTAAGGGCGTTATAGAAACTTCAATAGACAAACAACAATTAAGAAAGTCCTCAGAATCAAAACCCCAAGCGGCAGTTTTATACACTGGAGAAATGGCCGTAATACTTCCCAGCCTATCCTCTAAAAGATATACGGCTTTCTGAAGCATTAATGCTTTATTTCCAAGGTTACTGCCCAATGATAAATGGGCGATATGGATATTTTTTTTCATGAGAAAACAAAGTAACAAAAGAATTTAAGAATCGGTATCTTTGTTTTTATAAAAGATTGTGCTATGACTTTTTTAAGAAATTTCTTTGCCTCGTGTTTGGGGACTTTAGTGGCCTTTGGAGTGGCTTTTTTCATGTTCTTCTCTATCATAACTGCCTTGTCAGATATGGAACCTCAGACCGTGATTGGAAACAAAGTGGTGTTGGAATTAGATTTCCAAGGAACTGTAAAAGATAGGATCGCAGACCAAAGCCAAGATCCTTTTGGTGCATTTGGCAATCCACAAATGGGACTTGATCAGATTTTATTGGCCATTGAAGTGGCTAAAGAAGACACTAGGGTTCAGGGAATAAGCATTAGAAATGCCTATTTCATAGCAGGTTGGTCTCAGGTGAAAGCGATTAGAGATGCCTTGACGGATTTTAAAGCTTCTGGGAAAAAGGTTTTTTCTTACGCAGAATTTTACGACCAGAAAGATTATTATTTGGCCTCTGTAGCAGATTCAATATTCCTTACTCCAACTGGAATTGTAGGACTCAAAGGCTTGAGTTCAGAAGTGCTGTACCTCAAAGATTTTCAAGAAAAATCTGGAATAAAAATGGAGGTCATTAGGCATGGTAAATACAAAAGCGCTGTAGAGCCTTATTTGGAAAACGAGATGAGTGTGGCTCAAAAAACACAACTCACGGAATTGTTAGACGGACTTTGGCAAGTAATGGCTCAAGACATGGCTCAGGACAGAGACATGACTATAGAACAGCTCAATAGTTATGTGGAAATCATGGGGGCAGCAAGCCCGTCAAAGGCACTAGAGAACGGGTTTATAGATGGTTTATTATACGAGGATGAGTATGATTTGGCGCTTAAAAAAGCCTTTGATTTACCCCTTCCAAATAAGCCTAAAACAGTTGCATTAAGAGACTATATTCGCCATTCAGCCACCAAACGCCCCTATAGCTCAAAAGAAAATATCGCGGTGGTTTACGCCCAGGGAGAGATTATGTACGGTCAGGGAAATGCAGATTATATTGGACAAGAGCTCACTGTAGAAGGCATTGAGGCGGCCGTTGAAAACAGCACAGTTAAGGCCATAGTACTCCGGGTGAATTCTCCAGGAGGGAGCGCGTTGGTTTCAGACCTTATTTGGCATGCTATTGAAAAAGCAAAAGCGGTGAAACCAGTCGTGGTTTCTATGGGAGATGTGGCCGCCTCTGGCGGATACTACATTGCTGCTGGCGCAAATAAAATATTTGCTTCTCCTGCCACAATCACAGGCTCTATTGGTGTTTTTGGGGTATTGCCCAATATGTCTCAATTGGCAAAAGAGTGGGGGGTGAACGCCCAAGAAGTGGCCACCCACGACAACGGTGCTACCTATTCTGTATTTAGCCCTATGTCTAATAAGTTCAGGGCACTGACAGTTCAAAGCATAGAAGACACCTATCAGACTTTTTTAAGTAGGGTGAGCTCTGGAAGAGGGATGACTGTAGATGAGGTAGACGCCCTTGCGCAAGGAAGGGTTTGGACCGCTCAGGCGGCCCTAGCTGGAGGGCTTATAGATGGTATAGGAGACTTGGATATGGCTATAGAGCAAGCGGCTTTACTAGGGGGAGCATCTGATTATGGAATAAGAAATTATCCAAAGTACAAGTCTCCGTTTGAACAGTTAATTGAAGACCTGTCGGGTGTGAGAACAACCCTAAAAGCATTCTCTTCCTTGTCTAACAATCAATTAGATGCAGCTGGTTATTTGACATCAGTACGTATGCAATTAAAACAAGAGGGCATACAGGCAAGATTGCCCTTTGTTCTGGAGATTAAGTAGTGTTATAGGTCTATGGTATTTGTATTAGAAGGAAAGCAAAAAGCGCATGCGCAAAAAATATACCTTTTGTTAGGGGCGCTATTTATAACATCTTTGGTGGTGTCTAATTTAATTTTTCAGAAATTTTTCTCTTGGCAACCCTTTGGAGATATTAGCCTTTTTGGCGTGCCTTTGTTTCAGGTTTCCGTGGGTATATTACCCTATCCCATCACTTTTTTGATCACAGACTTGATCTCTGAAATTTACGGAGCCAAAAAGGCCAATGCTATAGTGGGTGCAGGAATATTTGCCTCAGTATTTTCCATGGGTATTATCTGGTTGGCTAATCTAGTGCCTGCTATGGAAACATCTCCTGTAGATAATGTTGTTTTTGGGCAAGTTTTTGCCCTTTCTCCTGTGGCTGTTTTGGCTTCAATGTTGGCTTATTTGGCGGCACAGTACATAGATATAAGTCTGTATCACTTTTGGAAAAAATTGACTGCAGGAAAGCATTTGTGGTTGCGCAATAATTTTTCCACCTTTTTATCTCAATTCGCAGACACATTTTTAGTGGTGTTGCTGTTGTGTGTATTTGATATTTTACCCTGGGATTTATTTTTAGGATTGGTCGCTAGCGGTTTTATTTTTAAAGTGATTGTAGCTGCTTTGGACACCCCTTTTTTATATCTTTTTGTCGGTATCTTTAGGAAGAAATTTCACTTGCCCCAAGGAGGAGAGATCTCTTGGTAATATTCTTTTGGGCTTTTTAAATGAAATCAGCAGTTTTGGTTAAAATGATAGCTTCACAACAAAGCCTTCATGGCTTCTTACGTTAAAAACCCGCTGGTCTTTAAAAATTAAATACTGCCCTTTTATGCCTGTTAAGGTATTTTTAAAAGAGGGGGTTTTAACTAGGTTTATAGATTGTACTTTTTCAGGATATTGGGTCACTGGAAAGTCCATGTGTTGTTCTTTGTTTTGATCCAAAAAATAGGGCAACGCTTCTTGAGGTATGTATTGTTTTAGTTGGTCTCTTACTGCGGCGAGATCTTCATCCTGTGTTTGACCAGTAAGCATTTTTCTCCAGTTGGTTTTGTCTGCTACATGATCCTTTAAGGCTACTTCCGTAATTCCTGCGAGGTACCTATTAGGGGCTTCCAAAATTTCTATGGCTTCGTGCGCGCCTTGGTCAATCCATCGGGTAGGTATTTGTGACCCTCTAGTTACCCCAACTTTTAAGTGGCTGGAGTTGGCCAGATACACAATATGGGGTTGTAATTGGACTTTTTGCTCATAGGCCAAATCTCGATCTTCTATGCCCAAATGTGCCTTGCTCAATTCTGGTCGCATGATCCAATCTCCAGCTTTGGGAGTGTCAAAAAAACAATTTTTACAGAATCCTTGTCTAAAAATAGCTTTGTCTTCATGACAGTTTAAGCATTCATAGCTTTGAAAGTCTATGTTTATCTCCCTTCCTAGAAGGGTGTTGAGGTGCACAAAATCTTCTTTAAAAACCAAATAATACTGAATTGGTGCGCCCAATTCTGTTTGCATTTTTTTTAAAACACCCTGGTATGTCATCTTTGTTTAAAACTGTTTTGCGGTTGGTGAAAACCAAATTAAAACCTATTTTTAAGCAAGCTACAAAATATAGTCTACATGCCCATACCAATCATTAACACAGTGGCCTCTTGGCTGCTTAAAAAGAGGCTACATCAGATTGAGTTTTTTTTAAAGTACCCTATTGAGGTGCAAGATGAATTGCTCATGGGATTGGTGGTATTTGCCAAAGACACTGAAATGGGTAAGAATTATGACTTTAGTTCTATTCAAAACTATGCAGACTTTGCCTCTCGTGTGCCTATAACCAACTATGAAGGGATGGAGCATCTAATAGATCAAGCCAGGCGGGGTTCAGCCAATTTATTCTGGCCCACCCCAATTAAGTGGTTTGCTAAGAGTAGCGGAACAACCAATGCCAAAAGTAAGTTTATTCCAGTAAGTCAAGAGTCTTTAGAAGACTGTCATTATAAATCTAGTAAAGACCTTTTGTCTATTTATCTCAATAACAACGAAAATTCTCAATTGTTTACGGGAAAAAGTTTGCGCTTGGGGGGCTCAAAGGAATTGTATGAGTCTCATGGCAGTGTTTTTGGAGATCTTTCTGCCATACTAATAGACAATATGCCTTTTTGGGCTGAGTTTAGCTCTACACCCTCGAACAAAGTTTCCTTAATGCCCGATTGGAATACCAAACTGGCTGCGGTAATTGCAGAGACCTCTAAGGAAAATGTCACCAGTATGGCTGGAGTGCCGTCTTGGATGTTGGTCCTCTTGAATGAGCTTTTAGACACTACTGGAAAAGATCATTTATTTCAGGTATGGGATCAATTGGAGGTATATTTTCACGGAGGAGTAAGTTTTAGTCCTTACAAAGAGCAATTTAAAAAGCTACTTCCGAGAAAATCTTTCAATTATTACGAAATATACAATGCTTCTGAAGGTTTTTTTGCCATCCAAGACCGCAATAAGGCCTCTGATCTAATGCTTATGTTGGACTATGGAATTTTTTATGAGTTCATTCCAATGAATGCCTATGGTAAAGAGGAGGAATATGCCATTCCATTGTCAGAAGTTGCCCTCCACACAAATTACGCCATAGTGATCACTACCAATGCTGGATTGTGGCGCTATAAAGTTGGAGATACGGTTCGCTTTACTTCATTGAGTCCCCATAGAATTAAAATTACTGGAAGAACCCGGCACCATATTAATGTGTTTGGAGAAGAGCTTATTATTGAAAATGCAGAAGAAGCATTGAAGATTGTCAGTAAAAAAACAAAGACGGAAATTATAGAGTATACGGCTGCACCCATTTTCATGGAAGGTAAGGAAAAAGGGGGGCATGAATGGCTCATAGAATTTAGAACACCTCCAGAAGATTTAGGTCATTTTACGGCGCTGTTAGACAATGCGTTAAAATCACTCAATTCTGATTACGAAGCAAAACGGTATAATAATATGACTCTGAATGAGCCTGTAGTGCACAAGGCTAGGGCAGGGCAATTTCACGATTGGTTGGCTGCAAAAGACAAATTAGGCGGTCAACACAAAATCCCAAGGCTTTCCAACTCCAGGCAATACCTGGAGGAGTTAATGGCTTTGTAGGCCTTTTTATTGGCTAGTGATATGCAGGAATTTTACTTCTAAAGGGTTGTATTTCCTTAAGAAACCGCTTTTAAAGATTTGGCTGTTTCAAAGCTTAATTTTTTTTCAGCATAAGCTCTGTCTACTTTGAATTCCTTTTCCTCTGAACTGGGCAAGCTAAACATAGCGTCTGTAAAGACAGATTCACATAAGGACCTAAGCCCTCTAGCGCCTAGTTTGTACTCTAATGCTTTTTCTACCAAGAAATCCAAAGCCTCATCTGTTACTTCTAAAGCAATATGGTCCATTTCAAAAAGCTTCTCATACTGTTTAATAATAGCGTTCTTTGGTTGGGTTAATATGGCTCTTAGCGTTTTCTTGTCTAAAGGATTCATGTGGGTAAGCACAGGGAGTCTTCCAATAATCTCTGGAATTAAACCAAAATCTTTAAGGTCTTTTGGGGTAATGTATTGGAGTATATTTTCATTATCTAAACCTTCGTCTGCTTTTGAGGCACTGTATCCTACTGCTTGTAAGTTCAGTCTTTTGCTGATCTTTTTCTCTATACCGTCAAAAGCACCTCCAGCAATAAAGAGGATGTTTTCTGTATTTACTTCTATGAATTTTTGATCTGGGTGCTTCCTGCCTCCTTTAGGGGGTACATTGACCGTAGTTCCTTCTAGTAGTTTAAGCAATCCTTGTTGTACGCCTTCTCCAGAGACGTCTCTGGTGATGGAAGGGTTGTCACTTTTTCTAGCAATTTTATCTATTTCGTCAATAAATACAATGCCTCTTTCTGCTTTTTCTAAATCGTAGTCTGCCGCCTGAAGCAGTCTTGTTAAAATACTCTCTACGTCTTCTCCTACATATCCCGCTTCTGTAAGCACTGTTGCGTCTACAATCGCGAGGGGTACATTTAACATCTTTGCAATGGTTTTTGCCATGAGTGTTTTTCCAGTACCTGTTTGACCTACCATGATAATGTTGGATTTTTGAATTTCCACATCATTTTTGGTATCCTTTTGTAAGAGTCTTTTGTAGTGGTTGTACACCGCTACAGACAGCACCTTTTTGGTGCGGTCTTGACCAATGATAAATTGGTCTAAAAAGTCTTTAATTTCTATAGGCTTTTTTAAGGTAAGTTCCTCTGATAAGTCATTTACTTGGTCTTGTTTTGTCTCTTCAGCAACAATACCATTCGCTTGGGCAATACATCGGTCACATATGTGGGCGTCTATCCCTGCGATGAGTAGGTTGGTTTCTGGTTTTTTTCTACCACAAAAAGAACATTCAAGATTGTCTTTAGCCATGTTGTTTATTTTTTATCTCTCGATAATATTTCATCTATCATTCCATAAGACTTGGCTTGTTCCGCCTTCATCCAGTAATCACGGTCTGAATCCTGATACACCTTGTCAAAGGTTTGTCCAGAGTGATTGGAGATAATAGTATATAATTCGTCTTTAATTTTCAACACCTCTTTAGCGGCAATTTCAATGTCACTGGCTTGTCCCTGAGCACCGGATAATGGTTGGTGTATCATGACCCTTGAGTGGGTGAGTCCTGATCTTTTCCCCTTCTCTCCAGCACATAGTAGCACAGCGGCCATAGAGGCAGCTATACCGGTACATATAGTAGCTACATCTGGTTTAATAAACTGCATGGTGTCGTAAATTCCCAAACCAGCATATACACTTCCTCCTGGGGAGTTAATGTATATCTGAATGTCCTTAGACGCGTCTGCACTTTCTAAGAATAACAATTGCGCCTGAACTATATTGGCTACTTGGTCATTAATTCCTGTACCCAAAAAAATAATGCGATCCATCATTAATCTAGAAAAAACATCCATAGCAATGGCATTTAGTTGTCTTTCTTCAATAATATTAGGGGTCATTCCCACAGGATACATGCTGGTCATAATAGCGTCGTAATAGTTGCCATTTATTCCCTGATCCTTGATCGCAAAATCCTTAAACTCTTGTGCGTAATTCATATGAGCTGCTTAATTGATAAATAAATACGGTGCTAATAGCATGGGCTTTTAGCACCGTAAAGATAGGTAATTTATACGATTGCAAATAAAGTGCTGGGCTAATTATGCACCGTACACTTCTTTTACAAAATCTTCGTAAGAAAGCGCTTTTTCTTTAAGGTTGGCTTTCTCTTTGTACAATGTGATTAATTTTTGGCTCATCATCTGTTCTGAAAGACGTTTTACTTCTTCTTGATTAGATAATACCCTTGCAGCTATACCGTCTAGTTCCTCATCTTTAGGATCTAGCTGACCGTATTGTGCCATTTGTTCTTTGATCAAATCTTTGGCGAAACTTTTCAAATCGTCAAAACTCACTTGAAGTTTATTTTCTTCAATAATCTTAGCTTCGATAAGTTGGTATCTTAGGCCCTGTTCAGATCTTTCGTACTCTGCTTTTGCTTCTTCCTCTGTCAGTGGCTTTTCTCCACTACTTTGGATCCATTTGGTTAAAAATTCACTTGGTAAGTCAAATTTCGTTTGAGCGATTAAAGCTTCAGTAACGTCGTTTAAAAGCTTTTGGTCTGCTTGTTGTACGAATTGCTTCTCAGCGTCTTCTTTAATTTTTTGCCCCAATTCTTTTTCAGAGCTTACTACATCTTTACCGAAAAGTTTGTCAAATAACTCTTGGTCTAGCGCAGCAGGAGTTCTTTCGTTAATTTCTTCAATAGTAAAAACCACGGTAGTTTTTAGATCTTTTGCCTCAGCAGCTTCTAATCCAAAAGCACCAGCTACAGTAGCTTCTTCTTTAAAAAGTCCTTTGGTGTCTAGACTTATAGAAGCACCTACTTCAGCTCCTCGTAGAGAAGTGATGGCTTTTTTGGCTTTTAATTGATCTAAAGTAATGGTTGTTTTTTTATCTATGCCAGCCGCTTCAGAAACGAATGTACCTGTTATTTCACTGTTGTCAGAAACGGTTTTTTCTGGAGTGATTTTTCCGTATTGTTTGCGAATAGATAAAATCTGGTCTGCAACCATTTTTTTATCTGCCTCAACCTTATAGCTGGTAATGGCTTTTTTAGTTTTTAAAGACACATCAAATTCAGGAGAAAGTCCAATTTCAAAGTCAAAAGAAAGCGTGGCTGCATTCCAGTCAAAAGTTTCAGATAAAACCTTTGGCAATGGATTTCCAAGAATAGATAATTTCTCCTCAGTGAGGTAGCTGTTTAAGTTTTCTTGTAAAAGTTTGTTTACTTCTTCAACTAAAACTGCTTTGCCGTACTGTTTTTTGATCATGCCCATTGGTACCTGACCTTTTCTAAAACCTGGTATATTGGCTTTCTTTTTGTAGTCCAATAAAATGGTGTCTATCTTAGATTGAAAATCTGCTTGGTCAAGTGTAATGTTAATCTCTGCGTTTAACGTATCTATTTGTTTCTTAGTAATCTTCATGCGCTGACTGCTTTTTTTTAAAGGCTTTTAATGGGGGGCAAAAGTAATGCTTTTTAATAAGTTCAACAATTTTTGTCTTTCCTTTTTAAAAGGGGCTTAATTATTTTTTAAACTTGAGCTAATTAACGCCTCAGAAAGTCTAATGTGTAGGCTAAAAATTCTGTTGGATTTTCTGCATGAAGCCAGTGACCTGCTTTTGAAACGGACTTGAATTGTGCTTTTGGGAACTGCACTAAAATACTCAGATGGTCTTCCGGTAGAATATAATCGGATTGAGCGCCAGATAAAAATATACTGGGTTTTTCGAATTTGAATTCCTTTGGAAGTGCCTCTCCAATGGCATTCATAGCAACTGAAAGCACAGGAATATTGGCCCTAAAACCAAAAGTATCTGGTGTTTTTCTGTAGAGGTTTTTAAGTAAAAATTGTCTCACGCCAGCAGATTTTATTTGTACTGACAAGATTTCTTCTGCCTGAGTCCTACTGCTTATTTGACTATTGTACAAGGTGCCTAAAGCGTCTAATATGATTTTGTGGTGGGGCGGGTATGCCTTTGGGCCTATGTCTGCCACTAGTAGTTTGTGTACTTTTTCTGGAGCTATTCCAGCAAGGTACATGGCTGTTTTACCTCCCATAGAATGTCCTAAAACAATGGCTTTTTCAATTCCCATTTCTGATAAGTAGTCCAAGACGTCTTTTGCCATGAGGGCGTAAGAAAACTCAGTGCTGTGAAAACTTCTACCGTGATTTCGCTGGTCTAAAAGGTGTACGCGAAAACCAGCATCGGCGTAAGCCTTACCTAAAGTCTTCCAATTGTCACTGGTCCCTAAAAAACCGTGAAGGATAACAAGGTCTTCTCCATTTCCAAAACTGTTTGCGTGTAATAACGGCATTAGGAAAGGGCTTTTAAGTACATGGCAATGACATTATCTAAGCCCATATAAAGAGATTCGCAAATGAGTGCGTGCCCAATAGAAACCTCGTCTAATTCTTGGATTTCTGCCTTAAAAAAGGCGATGTTGTCTAAGGATAAGTCATGGCCCGCATTCACGCCTAAGCCCAAAGACTTGGCTTTGGTTGCAGCTGCTTTGTATGGCGCAATGGCTGTTTCTTTTTTTCCAGCGGCATAGCCTACTGCATAGGCTTCTGTGTAGAGTTCTATTCGGTCTGTTCCAGTGGCGGATGCGGCTTCTATTTGGGCTACATCAGGATCAATAAAAATGGAAGTTCTTATTCCTGCTGCCTTAAAAGTTGCGATGGTTTTTTTAAGAAAGTCTGCATGTGTAATGGCATCCCAGCCAGCATTGGAGGTTATAGCGTCTACCCCGTCTGGAACTAAAGTGACCTGAGTAGGTTTTACCGCTAAAACTAGGGCTATAAATTTTTCGTTGGGGTTTCCTTCAATATTGTATTCTGTGGTGACCACATTTTTGAGGTCTCTCGCATCTTGATAGCGAATATGACGTTCATCTGGCCTTGGGTGAATAGTAATTCCCTCTGCTCCAAATCGTTCTATGTCAGAAGCAGCCACGAGAAGGTTTGGTACATTTCCGCCACGTGCATTTCGAAGGGTGGCCAATTTATTGATATTTACACTTAATTTTGTCATGAATTCATTGCAATTGTTCGGGAACAAAAATACAAATAAGCGAGGGCTATTCCATTTTTTAATTAGTAATTTGCAAAAAAAAGCCATCGTAATCTCATTCATTTTAAATGGTCAAGTGCTTTTAATGTAACTCAAATGCGTTTTTTGTTGTTAGCTAATAGTATTTATGCCATCTCAGGGATTCATTTTATCGCTTACTATGAAGACATTAATCAAATATAATTTGCCTTTTTTGAATCTTCAAGATTCAAAGGAAATTGTTCTAGGCCGTTTTAAACAGGCCCAATGTGATTGGTTGGCTGTTGTTGATCAAAAGCGATTTTTGGGAATGGTATCTTTAGAAGTTTTAAGTGCGCTTGAGTTTAATTGCTTAGAGGAACTGTCCTATACTTTTATCCCGGACGCTGTTTTGTCAGAGACCCACTGGTACAATTACGGATTGAACTTTAGAAAACTACAAATGACAATGGCTGCTGTAGTGACAAAAGATAGGGTATTTATGGGTTATATTTTTGAAAATGATTTCAAAGCCGCAACAGCGTCCCTGTCGCTCTTTGAAGAGGAAGGAGTTGTTATAGAAGTAAAAATGGCCCAGTTGGATTTTTCATTAACGCGTTTGATCACCATTTTTGAGCAAACACAACAGCATATTTTGGGCTTAGTGACCTGGGAATGGGACCGTGAGATGAATGTACTAATAAAAATAGCGCCAAACCCTATTCAGGAAACTTTGGCTGGCTTAAGACGCTTTGGTTTTGAGATTACTTTTATAGAAGGCGAGGATCTTTTTGCGAGTGTGCTCAAAGAAAATGCCGCCTATTTAGACACTTATTTAAACATATAATATGGCACAATTAAATGTGGCACTTTTTGGCTATTTGCCTTCTGAAATTACCGTTAAAGCTTTAGCGGGTATACTAGAAGCTATTGATGCTGTTGGGGGGAAAGCTTCTATTGAAAAGAGCTTTAAAGAGTCTGTAGTTTTGTTTCAGGAAACAGCATTGAATGCTTTGTTGGCTCCTTTAGACACCTTTTCTAAGCAGGAGGAGGTTCATAGTGAGACGTCTTTATTTGTTAGTTTTGGAGGAGATGGGACTATGTTAAAGGCCATTACCTACATTAAAGATTCTGGAATTCCATTGGTCGGTGTCAATACGGGTAGATTGGGATTCTTATCTACCATAGATGTGGCTGCTGTACAGAAAGTCATCACTGATTTTGTCTCTGGGCAATACACTATAGAGGAGAGAACTATGGTGGGGCTGTATTCGGATACTTCCATTAAAGCATTTGAAGAGGTGAGTGTGGCATTAAATGAAATTACTGTCAGTAGGAAAGACACTACTGCCATGATTACGGTGGCCACCTATCTGGATGGTGAATACCTGACGTCTTATTGGGCAGATGGTTTAATTATTGCAACGCCAACTGGATCTACGGGTTATTCTTTGTCT
>CAKZOR010000115.1 GCA_937136755.1 uncultured Flavobacteriaceae bacterium
ACCTTTAAAGACTATACAGGCTTAACTCCCCAAGAGTACCAAAAGCAAGTATCTTTTACCAATGACTGAGCCTAATTTTTTACTCGAGATTGTCGAAAGAAAGGGCCTTATTAAAGAATTATTGATTCACTTTATTTAACAATTAAGCTTTTAAAATATACTATAAAATAAGGCTTACTCCCTATATTTTACTTAAAAATAGTCTCTTGATATTATTGGAATCTAAAACAATAGTGTTGCTATTGTTTTAATTTTAATGTTTATATTTCAAAAATGAAACCTGGATTCATTTTAACACTATCCTTATATCTAGGATTTTTTTTCAATCATACATGCTCTGCCCAAGCTTATAAAACCTCATTTGGCATAGAGATCATTGAAGATTTTAGCCGTGTCATAGATGGCGGTATTACTTCTGGAGAAACCCTAATGGGCTTTATTGCATTGAGCCATGAAACTAGTTTGTGGAGCGGTGCCAGTTTAAAAGGTCAGCATGTGCTTAACCATGGAAAACCACTCACCGATTATGTGGGGGATTTACAAACCATTAGTAATATAGAAGCCCCGAGGAATTTTTACCTCTATGAGTTTAATTTAGAGCAAAGATTCAAAGGCCATACACTCATTGTAGGTAAATCTGAAATCAATGCCCTATTTGCCTACAGCACCCACGGATTGGGATTTGCGCACAGTTCTTTTGGTATAGGGCCTGAAATGTCTGTAAATGTGCCTTTGGCCACCTATCCCTATGCCGCCATGGGCATTTACACCAATATACAATTACAAAAAAACCTTCATCTCAGTGCAGCGGTATATGACGGCCGCCCAAATACGGAAATAGGGTATTTAAAATCCTATGACTTTTCCTTAAACAGCAAACGAGGCTTATTTTGGATTGGGGAAATAGATTATCAAATAACAAAAGAAAAAAGGCAGCAAAGTACCTACAAGATGGGTGTTTGGTCACTACAAGGAAATAGTCAAAGAGAGAACGGGTTTTATGCCATTTTGGACCAAACCCTTTTAACTGAAGACGAAGATCCAACACAGGGGCTCCACGCTTTTGCCCAATACGGTCGTATTCCAAATAATGCTTCTGTCTTTTCTAATTATAAAGGCTTAGGCATGGTCTATTACGGAGCCTTTAAAAAAAGAGCTCAAGATCAACTAGGATTGGCATGGGGACAAGGAAATCTGTCGGACAATTACCGTAATGATCTTTCAAGACCTTCAGACCGTGCAGAAACAGTGATAGAGGCCTATTATAATTATGTTTTAAGTGACCAAATAGAAGTACAATTAGACAGCCAGTATATTGTAAATCCAGGAGTAGATCCGCTGGTTAAAAATGCACTTGTAGGGATTCTCAGACTGAAATATAAAATCTTTTAATCCTGGAAGGAAACCTGTATCTCCTTGTTCTCAATTTTGGAGAGCCATTGGAGTTTGCCTTCTTGGAAAAGTTGAGGCAAACGATCTAAAGCGGTGGGGTGCAATAGGGGCTTGTAATTGTCAAAGTCCTGAAACAAAATACCCCCTTGCCTATTTTTTGAAATAGTAGCTCTAAAACGGGTGCCTCCGCCGTTGGTGTGGTAGGAATAGGCCATATAATCTATTTCAAAGCGTTCGCTGTGTATCCAATAGTAAAATTGGTCTTGAAAATCTTCTCCACCGCCTTCTTGTTTAAAAGTAACCGCCAATTGGTGGTAGGGTTCGGCGTCAATTTCTACCACACCTTTATAGCTAGGAATCACGGCCTGGTCCTGAAGTCCCAAAGGCAATTGAACAAAGTAGAGCACTGAATTCAGGGAATTGGCATAGACCTTTTGCAAGGAATCTGATAGGGTAACAGGCACGCCATTTAAGGTTCTTTCAAAGCTGCTAAAATTGGTCCAAACGTCTTTGGTAACACCTAAACTGTCTTGCTTTTCTCTAGAATATTGAATCCCAAAAGCGCCTCTATTTACCTCATAGTGAAAATCTCTAAAATCAAAATTAATCTTAGAGGGTTTAGACGTCCATCCATGAGCAGTAACTGTTTTCTGTATCAGTGTACCAGCGTCTATCTCCACATTAGGCGCACATGAAAACAACAATCCCAATAACAAACCCACTATTACTTTAGCCATAAATACCATGTTAATCTTCAAAAGTAAAGATACCCTCAATTGGGGTCTTAAACAAATGGGCTAATTTAAAAGCCAAGGGAAGAGAAGGATCAAATTTACCCTTTTCTATGGCATTAATGGTCTGGCGAGACACCCCTACTTCATGGGCCAAATCTTCTTGAGTAAAACCATCTCTAGCCCGGAGTTCTTTAATGCTATTTTTCATTTGAATCTTCTTAGGTTAATGAGCAAACTCAACATATAACTTACTGAGATAATAATCGTGATAAAAGCAAAGTCCAAATCAAAACCAAACAACAAGTCTTGCTGATCCAAAATAGATAGGCCTAATCCTAAAACAACAGCTACCCCTAATGTTATAGACATGGCCTCTAAATGCATACGGCGTTGTAACTCATCTTGATCCATGAGGTATTTTCTATTGGCCCAGATCATAGCCGCGCCAGTGATTAAAAACAATCCTACGCCTGCGTAAGTGAAAAGGGAATTTTCCCAAATAAATTCAGGACCAAAGGTGGCTAAGGCGGTACTGAGCACCCAAATCATGGTCCAAAGTGCCAATCTCTTGGTGCTTTTATGCTGTAATTCTTTAAAAGATGTGTTGTTTTTCATAAGGTGTAATTTTAAATATTATTGGCGATTAATTGTAAAACTTACTTGATATTTTGTAAAGTTTATTTGACAAATATACACATTTATTTAAAAATGTAAAGCAAAGTTGACATTTATTTTCACTCCTTAATTGGTTTGTAAGAAGGAAGAATTTACCTACTTTGCAGCCGTAATTTTAACCTTAAGGTAACCTTTATTTGACCCTTTAATGGTTATTTTTACGCCTTGTAAATAAACACTATGGACAACTTGTACTTGCTAATGCTTGTGGCATTAGCAGCTTTAGCCATTGCGGACCTCATTGTAGGGGTAAGTAATGACGCTGTGAATTTCCTCAATTCAGCAGTGGGCTCCAAAGCCCTTTCCTTTAAAACCATTATGATTGTGGCTTCTATAGGAATTGCATTGGGTGCAATTTTCTCCAGTGGAATGATGGAGGTGGCCAGAAAAGGTATCTTCAATCCCAGTGAGTTTTACTTTAATGAAATTATGTTCATTTTCATTGCCGTAATGATCACGGACATTTTGCTTTTGGATTTCTTCAACACTATAGGTCTTCCTACATCTACCACCGTATCTATTGTATTCGAGCTTTTGGGAGCGTCGGTTGCTATGGCATTAATTAAAATCTATAATGAAGGGGGAGATTTTGCAGAAGTAGTGAACTATATAAATACTTCTAAAGCCTCAGATATTGTTGTAGGAATATTACTGTCTGTCGCTATAGCTTTTACTGTTGGAGCACTAGTACAATGGACTACAAGGGTATTGCTTTCTTTTAATTTTGACCAAAAACCAAGTTGGATGTCTGCGCTGTTTGGTGGAATTGCCACCTCTTCCATTACCTATTTCATCTTAATGAAAGGTATTAAAGGGACCGCATTTGCAAGCAATCCTTTAGATATAACAGGGGGACTCACCTTAGGGGCTTATATTGAGAGTAATGTAGGTTTAATTATATTGATTAACCTACTCGTTTGGTCTGCTATTTCCTATGTGCTTATTGAAATTTTCCGCGTAAACATATTCAAATTCATCATACTCATTGGAACTTTTGCATTGGCTTTGGCCTTTGCTGGAAACGACTTAGTAAACTTTATTGGAGTGCCTATTGCTGCGCTTCAATCCTATGAAGCATGGACCCTATCTGGAGTGCCTGCTACTGAATTTAGCATGGAAATGCTCTCTAACAAAGTACCTACACCTACCTTATTGTTATTTATATCTGGGGGGGTTATGGTAGCTACTTTATGGTTGTCTAAAAAGTCTAGATATGTTTCTGAAACAGAAATTAACCTCGCAAGAGAGGGAGAGTCTAAGGAACGATTTAATCCAAATGCCTTATCGAGAATTATTGTTAGAGTAGCTGTGAATATAGGAACATTTTTGTCATTTATAACACCCAATCCATTACAAGAAAGACTAGACTTACCCTTCAAAAAAGCGCCCAAGAAAATAGCAAAAGAAAATAAAGGAGAGGCTCCGGCTTTTGATATGGTTCGCGCCGCCGTAAACTTGGTGGTCGCAGGTATACTAATTTCAATAGCTACTTCTTACAAGCTGCCACTCTCCACTACTTATGTCACTTTTATGGTGGCTATGGGTACTTCATTGGCAGACAGAGCCTGGGGTGCAGAAAGTGCCGTTTACCGTGTCGCTGGGGTATTAAATGTGATTGGCGGATGGTTTGGAACCGCCTTTATTGCCTTTACAGCAGCGGCAATTATATTGTCCCTCTTATTTATAGGTCAAGGAGTTGCGGTCGTTGCTTTATTGTTAGCAGCCGTGATAATACTTCTTAGAAACTATATCTCGTACAATAAGAAAAGTAAAGAAATTAAAGCAGAAGACAGTCTTAGAATTTCAGAAAGCAGCTCTATTCAGGGAGTCATTGAAGAGAGTGCTAACAATATATCTAACGTAATTAAAAGGTCTAAGAATATTTTCTCAACCACCATAAATGGGCTGGCAAAACAAGATTTAGAACTCTTAAAAAAGAATAAAAAGCAAGGGGCCAAACTGGCCGACGAAATAGACGAACTCCGCAACCACATCTTCTATTTCATTAAAAACTTAGACGAGTCTAGCGTTCGCGCCACAGACTTCTACTTGAATATTCTTAAAGATTTAACAGACGCTGCACAGTCTCTGGATTATATTTCAAAGGTGAGTCACAAGCATGTGAACAACAACCACAAGAAGCTTAAATACAATCAGTTAAAAGAATTAAAAGAAATTGAATCCCTTTTTGAAACAGCCCTGTTTGACAAGACCAAGAGTATCTTTGAAAACAGAAACTTCAACGACATTATTCATGTGCTTAACGCCAAAGAAGACATGCTGCACTCTATCTCTGAAAAAATAGAAATTCAGATTGCTAGAATTCGTTCAGAAGAAACGAGCCCAAAGAACACTACGCTATACTTCTCTATCCTTACAGAAACCAGGGATTTACTCATCGCCATCATGAACTTATTAGAAATGTACTATAAGGCTTATGATGAAGACATTACCCCTGCGAGTATTGAAGAGGAAAAGGAGAAAGGATAGGTCTAATCCATTTTGTTTTTATACCTTTAAAATCACACTTTAAGTGGTCTTAAATGTATAGAACCCCTTTTTTGCTTTTAAATGTAGTATTCCTTGCTTTTTTAAGCCTTAATAGTTCACCTAAGCTTTGGGCACAATCTAGTAGCGCTCTTTTCGAGGGTCCTACATACGCAGACGTACACCGTACCATCAACGAAAGACACAAATTCTTAGGCCCTTATGATTTTCAACAGGGCAGTATTTATTTTGACGGTATTTGGCAGGAAGGCATAGAGATTAAATACGACACCTACCAAGATTTACTGTTATTAAAACACCCTACTGCTCCAGGAGCACCTACGGTTATTGTCAATTCAAATAGGGCCAGCCAGTTTAAACTAGGGATAAGATCATTTTATTTTATTCATGAAGAAGGCCTTAAAGGAGCCCAAGGTTATTTTGAGTTATTGGCAGCGAACAGCCATAGTGCGCTATTAAAAAAGCACCGTGCAAGAATTCAAAGAAAACAAGCCAGTGGGTTGGCTTATTACGAGTTTAAACAGGCTCCATATTACCTTTACTACGAAAAAGGCGTCTATAGTGTGATCAAGAAAATGTCTCCAGAATTAGAGGCCATTTACCTTACAAAAATCTCTGAAGAAGAATGAAAAAATCTCTCACTTTATGGATCTTTTGTATTGTAGTATTGGGTACTTTAAAAGCCTTGGCCCAAGGCCCTACAAACACTATTGTATTTGAAGAAGTAACTTTAAACAAGGCTTTGGATTCAGTGGCACTGCATATGGGTGTCAAAATCTATTACGCACAAGATTGGGTCAAGGACCTAGTGGTTAATGGTTCATATGCTGGAAATACGCCAAAAATCCTTTTAGAAGCCCTAGTCAGTGGTACCAACCTCAATGTATTTGAATGGGAAGCGCAGTATATCATTACCCAAAACACCTTAATATACCCAGATATTGTGGCCTCATTTTACAGGGGCGAATTTCAAAAAGCAAACAGTTCTGAAGTTGGTTCTAGTGAATTTTCTTCAAAGCTTCCTTTAGAAATTAATTTTAACAACAAGACAAACCCTAGAGACAATCCCTTAAAGAGAACAACTATTACGATTGGAAAGCAAACAAATTATATTGCTGTAAACGGATATACTATCACTGGAAAAATCACTGAGGCAGACGGAATTACTCCCATTCCAAACGCCACAATAATTTTAAACAATCAAGAAGACTACACCTCCACCGATGGATCAGGAGATTTTGCTTTTGAAGGAATTTCTTATGGATCACAACTGCTTAAAGTCTCTATTGTGGGCTATCAAAATGTGGAACAACCCATTAAAGTATTCAACAACGGCAGCCTAAATCTAAGCCTTCAAGAATCATTTGAAGCCCTAGAAGAAGTGGTGGTTAAAGCTGGTGCAAAAAAAGCGGTAGAAGAAGTGGGTAGTGGCGGAAGCTCTTTTACTCCAGAAGAGACCAAAAACATCCCCTTGGTTTTAGGAGAACGGGACCTTTTTAAAGTAGCCACCACATTACCTGGTGTGAGTTCTGCGGGAGAGGGGGCCTCTGGTTTTAATGTGAGGGGCGGTAAAACAGACCAAAACTTAATTTTATTAGACCGGGCTGTGGTGTACAATCCCACCCATTTTTTTGGTTTATTCCCTGCATTAAACCCTTTTGCAGTGGCCGCATTAAATGTGTATAAAGGCTCTATTCCTGCCCAATACGGCGGTAGACTTTCTGCTGTTTTTGATATGGAATCTAAAGCACCAAGCAATCAGACTTTGAAAGGAGAGGCTTCTTTAGGTCCCATAACGGCCAACCTGATGTTAGAAATTCCCCTCCAAAAGGACAGTGCCTCCTTGTTAATTGGAGGTCGTTCTGCACATGCCAACTGGGTACTAGGTGCATTAAAAGAAGAGAGTTTGGCCAATAGTACTGCCTTATTTTATGACGGCATTATTAAGTATCAACAGCAGCTCAATAAAAAAAACACCCTAAAAACGACCCTCTATCATTCTAAAGATGCCTTTAGTATTACGTCAGATTCTATTTATGGCTATACCAATACTGCGCTATCCATGCAATGGCAGAGGCAACTGGCCAATAAACAATTTTTAAATACTGCAGTAACCCACAGTCGCTATGGTTTTACCATTGATTATGAAGGCAGCGGGAACAATGGTTTTAAACAAGGCTACGAACTCACAGACTCACAACTCCTCATAGATACTAAAATTGAGCTACACCCCAAGCACACCATTGCCTACGGGGTCATGATAAAAAACTATCAGATGCAGCCTGGGTTTAACAAGCCTTATAGTGCTAACGACCTTACCACTGAAGTAAATTTAGAGGCAGAGCAGGCCTTAGAAATGGCTGTTTTTGCTTCTGACCTCATCAATATCTCAGATAAAACCGCAGTAGAATTGGGACTTAGATACAATGTATATGCACAACTTGGCGCCCTTACGCAACGCATATATGAACCCAACAGTCCTTTTAACAACGGCAGTTTAAGTGCAGAAGAGTTTATAGACAAAGGACAAATTGCAGCTACTTATACTGGGCTAGCCCCTAGAATTTCTTTGAGGTATTTACTCAATGACAATAATTCCATAAAAGCGAGTTACAACAAGGCATTTCAGTTTATTCATACCCTATCAAACGCCACCACTCCAGCGCCCAACGATTCCTGGAAATTGTCTGACAACAATATTAAACCTCAGGCTTCTGAGCAAGTATCCATAGGGTATTACCACAACAGTAGCAACCAAAAATACACAGCCAGCGCAGAGGGATTTTTCAAGAGACAAGAAAATCTTTTAGATTTTAAGACAGGAGCCTCTTTGGTGTTAAACTCCAGGGTAGAGCAAGAAGTCATTCAAGGTTTAGGCAAATCTTATGGCATAGAATTATTTCTTCAAAAAAACATCGGAAAATTAAACGGATGGCTTTCCTATACTTTTTCAAGATCACTGCTTCAGTTGGCGAGTGATTTCAGAAATTTAGAGATTAACAATGGGGCCTATTTTCCAAGTAATTTTGACAAACCTCACGATTTTAGTGGGGTATTCAATTATCAATTTTCCAAACGATGGAGTTTTTCTGCCAACCTGATTTACCAAACTGGAAGGCCCGTTACATTTCCTATAGGAAACTATCAATTTAATGGATCTGAATACGTGCTTTACAGCGACAGAAACAGCTATAGAATTCCTGACTATTACCGTTTGGATCTCGGTATTAATTTAGAAGGGAATCACAGAAAAAATAAGGCATTTAATGGATTTTGGAGCCTCTCCGTTTACAATGCTTTAGGAAGGAACAATCCCTATTCCGTATTTTTCGTCAATGAGTCCGGATCAATTAAAGCCTTACAGAGCAGTATTTTTGCGGTGGCAGTACCATCACTTACTTACACTATTAATTTTTAAAACATGAACCAGTACAAGATCATACCATACTTGAGCAAAGGCTTTTTAGGCTTGTTTCTGCTTGCGCTCCAATCTTGTATTACAGATTACCAAGGAACTATTGGGGGTTCCTCTGAGGTATTGGTGGTGAATGGTCTCTTAACAGACGAGTACAAAAAACAAGTGGTGCAGCTCTCTAGATCTTATACCTTTGAGAATGCGGGACCTAGGTATGAAACAGGCGCCGCCGTAACTGTCAGTGGATCAGATGGATCCTTGCATGCCTTTTACGAAACTCCAAATGGAGTGTATAAATCGGTAACACCATTTGCCGCGCAAGCGGGCGTGTCCTACCAATTGGAAATTACTTCTGTGACCGGGGAGGCATATGCCTCTAGCCCCATGAGCTTGCCGGCTCCCACAGAAATTCAAGCACTTAAGGCGGTAGCGACCACCAATGCCCAAGGGAAGCCAGGAATTTCTATTCAGTTAGACGGGAGCGGCCCGGTCTCCGCCTCGAGATTTAGATACGATTTTACGGAGCACTGGAAAATAGTCGCGCCTTATTGGAGCCCTCTAGACATTGTGGTCCTATCTGAGGGGCAATCTACCTTTAACCTCGCCATTATAGAGCGGGAAACAGAAGAACAGGTTTGCTATGGAACTGCAAGACCTAAAGAAGTTTTACTCACCTCCACCGCTGCCTTAAGCAGCAATGAAGTAAAAAATTTCCCCATAAGATTTATCTCTAAAGAAGACTATATTTTACAACATCGCTACAGCATTGGGGTAAAACAATTTGGGGTAAGCGAACAAACCTACAGCTATTACGAAACCCTCAAGAGTCTGTCAGCTTCTGCAGAGAATGTTTTTTCAGAAGACCAACCGGGATTTTTACAGGGAAATATGTATGCCTTGGAAGATCCAGAAGAAAAAGTAGCTGGTTTTTTTGAGGTCTCTACTGTAAGCGAAAAAAGACTCTTTATCAATTATGACGACTATTTTCCTGGAGAAGACAAACCAGACTACGTGGTCAATTGCATTCCCTCTGCCCCCACTACAGACGGCCCATTAGGTAGCAGAGAATTGCTTAATGTTATATACAACAACTCCGTGCGTTATTTTGGCATAAACATAGATCGTATTGCGCCAGGGGGTACCTTCCTGGTGGTGCCAGCCAACTGTGGAGACTGTACCACCCTTGGTTCCAATATAAAACCTGATTTTTGGATAGATTAATATGAAAAATACTTTATTCATCCTACTCTTTAGCTATTGCTTCTCTTTAATCGGACAAGAATCTAATCTTGTTAGTCAGAAAGACATACTGAATATTTCAGGTACAGAAGCCATTGCCGTTCATCTAAACACACAAACTATTTTACCTGGAGAATACCTGTATTTTAGTGTCACTTTAAAGTCAAAAGAAGGCATCTCAAATCAAAAATTAAGTAAGGCAGCCTACATTGCCCTTGTAAACCCAATGGGAGAAAAAGTGCTCCTGGCACAAATGCTATTGAAACATCTATCTAACAATGGCTCCGAACCAGAGGGTTTTTTAAAACCACTACTAAAAGACCAGACGCATCTAAATAGTGTACGAGGTCAGGGAGACCTTTTTATTCCAGTGAGTTTGGCCACAGGCGCCTATACATTAGTGGTTTATACCCAACAAATGTTGCAGCAGGACCCAGAAGATTTATTTATACGTCCATTGGCTGTTATAAATCCTTATACCAATGCACGTATTGGCACAGTCAATGAAATAGAGGCAAAAAACACCCTTGATTTTACCCCTGAAACCACTGTTTCAAATACAGTCTTTGAACCAACTATCAAAAACAGGGATACCATTACAGATACCAAATTAATGCCTGTTTTTGGCCCTTTAGAAAAAATAAGCTTGCAAGATCTAAGCCTTAAAGAAATTCTAGGCAACGAAACTATAGCAACCCTTTCGATTAGAAAAAAAGAAAGCCTTGAGTCTTTCGCGTATTTTGACAAAGCTCCTCTAGAGAAAAAACGGACTCATTCTACGCTATCGGGAACCGAAAATTTATCTCAAGAAAAACCTCAAGGAGAGCGTCAAGGAGAATTTCAAGGTGCCACTATCAGTGGGCGTATTGTAGCAAACGATAAGAAAAGTACCCAACAAAAAATACATGAGGTCAGTATAGCCTTGAGCTTTTTAGGAGAGAATATGCCTTTTAAGCTCACCAATCCGGCAGCAGATGGAACATTTAGTTTCCCTATCAACAGCCCTATAAACAACAATAATGCTGTGCTAGAAATAATGGGTGATGCTAAAAATGACTATCACTTAGTGGTAAACCCGCTACCACTCCCTCACTTAGCATCCCTACCAAAAGGAACGCTACAACTGTATTCAAAAGACTTGGAAACACTGACTCAACGCAGTGTATACAACCAAATAGAAAATGCTTTCAACCGCTTTAAACCAGATTCCATTGCTTTGGAGAATCGTCCAATAGCAGACTTTAGTCATTTAGAATCAAGTGATTACATTCTAGAAGAATACACATTATTTCCCACTTTTGAAGAAACCGTTTTTGAGATCATCAGTGAATTGAGTTACCAAAAAACAACAGATGGAGGCCTTGTGCTTTACTGTAAAGGAGTGACTAGAAACACCCCAATTGCTGCCCCTCCCTTATTGTTTATAGATGGCATTCCAGTAGAAGATCAAGAACAGTTTAGGGGGTATTCCACCCAAAATATAGCCCGTATTAAAGTGATTCAAAAACAGCTGGTCGTTGGAAATAAAATATGGAATGGGTTGGTCCAAATTAGCACTAAAAATGGCTATCCACTGGAGTATATTAAAAGTAATAATATAGCTATTAAAACGCTACAGCTCCCAGCATTGCAAAAGAAATACTACCAAATTCAAAAAAATACCCTCGAAAAAAATCAGACTAGTCCCAATACTGGAGACCGACTGCCTCATTTTAACACCCAATTACTGTGGTTGCCCCACTACGCGCTATCTCCAGAGAAATCAGCTGCTTATTTCCATACCTCTAGTGTAAAAGGCAGCTATGAATTAAAGGTCTTTTACCAAAACTTAAAAGGAGATGAAAAAGTCTGGACCAAAGTCTTTAGGGTAGAATAATCAGGGATAAAAATTAGGGATGAAAATCAGGGAAAATAGCCATGACTAGGAAGCCCTCTTATTGAATAGGCAGTCCCCAGTCCGGAAAAGCATCTGAGAAGGTAGTAAAATTGGTGCCCCCCACGAAAGAAGGTGGGTTAGCATCTCCGTTGCCCCAATTAAAATTGGCTGACGCATCTTGAATGCCCAAGGCTTCAATACCAAAACCAGAAGCTGAAAGACCTTCCAAAACATTCAAATCACTGGCGTAAAAGCCCTTTGAAACGCCTGAAAATTGTAAGGAACTAAAACTCCCTTTAACATCCCCGCTTTTAAAAGCAAGCCCGGCTCCGTTCAAGGGGTTTTTAATCAAGACCTCAGAAACAGAAAAAGCAGCCCCATTTTTAGAGGCCTCCGTACTGTAATCCATCCAAATACCGTGCTGCTGGGGCTCAGATACAAACCAATGACGTCCTATGCCAGACCAACCACCCTCTATCTCAATACCATTGATCTGATTTTGAGTGCTCAATACATTATAAATAGTGGCATTTCCGCCAAAAATGGCCATTCCACTGCCCAATCCCTTAGAAATATGGATGTGCGAAAGGGTGGTGTTTTGACCCACACCATACAAGCCAAGACCATTAAAGTAAATATCTTCTTGGTAAGCAGCACCAGCGTACTCAATTTTGGTATACCTAATTTGTCCTGAGCTGTCAAATTCATAATCACCCCCATAGAAATAATTTCCCACCAAAGTCCTTGGACGCTCCTCGTGCCCAGTAGGCGCTTTACCCATCATAATAATGCCGCCCCAATCTCCTGGCTGAGGGTTCTCTGACGCAGAGGTAAAGACTACTGGATTAGACTCTGTGCCCCAGATCCATAATTTAGCTCCAGGCTGCACCGCAATATGGGCATTGGTTCCTGGCACCGCTTTTATAATAGTCCCCGCGGGAATTTCAAGCGTAGCCCCTTGGCGCACCAATAAAGGTCCTGAAAGGGTATAGACCTTATTTGGGATAAGTACATCTCGCCAAAGCACTTCTCCATTCAGCTCGTTGGGATAAGGAGGGCATACTTTATTACAAGAGTTACCGCCACAATCTACTCCGGTTTCGTCAAAATTCTGAATCCCATCTGAACACCTAATCGCAGCGAGATTGTCATAAGTAGGTGCAGTATCTACACAGCCATTAAAACTTAGGACAACTACAAAGAGAAATAGAAGAAGGCCAAATACTTTTTTGAACATGGATTAAAGGTAAGGATTATAAATGATTATCTTTAAGCGAAGCATTTAACAATACACCCAATTAATCCACCCCATGAAATTGATTAAAAAAACCAAATGGGCCGCACTGAGCTTGCTGCTTTTTGCCTGTCAAAACCAAGCCAACGCCCCAAAAACAAAAGATCTCAACAATTTTCAATTTTTAGAAATTACCATTCCCGAGCTTCAAGAAGGCTACAAAAATGGCCAATGGACCATTAGAGAGGTAATGGCTGCATACAGCGCCCGCATAGACGCCATAGACCACAATGGTCCAAAACTACAGTCCGTTATTGTGGTAAATCCTGAAGCTTTGGCCATAGCCGATTCCCTAGACCAAATAGCCCCAGAAAATAGGGGACCTTTGCACGGCGTTCCCGTATTACTGAAAGACAATATAGACACTCAAGACCAGATGGCTACCACAGCGGGTTCCCGTGCTTTGGCCGGTTCAATGCCGCTACAAGACAGTGAGGTAGCCGCTCAATTACGCGCCGCTGGTGCCGTGATATTAGGAAAAGCCAACCTGAGCGAATGGGCCAATTTCAGGGGGCAGATGTCTAGCTCTGGATGGTCGGGAATCAATGGCCAGACCAAAAATCCTTATGTACTCACCAGAACCCCATGTGGTTCTAGTGCCGGAAGTGGGGTGTCTGTCTCTGCCAACCTCACCGTTTTAGCCATAGGAACAGAAACCAACGGATCCATTGTTTGCCCTTCAACAGCCAATGGAATTGTGGGCATTAAACCCACCGTAGGACTCATTAGCCGCGCTGGAATTATTCCTATTTCTTATACCCAGGACACGGCCGGGCCTATGGCCCGTACCGTGGCCGATGCCGTAATGGCTCTAGGCCCACTGACCAGCCTGGATCCTAGAGATGAGAAAACAGCCGCAAACAAAGGCAAAGCCTTACAGGATTACACCCCCTACCTCAAGAAAGACGGTTTAAAAGGAAAGCGTATTGGCTGGTTTAAAGCGGCCTTTGGAAACCATGCCACTACAGACAGTCTCACTTTAAAAGCCATTGCGGTACTCAAAGCACAGGGAGCAGAAATTATAGAAATTGACCAAATCAATGAGCGAAGTACAGGAGGCCACTCTTTCCAAGTCATGCTCACCGAATACAAGGCAGGGCTCAATGATTATTTTGCCAGTTTGGGACCCAATGCAAAAATTAAAAACCTAGAAGACCTCATTGCCTTTAACAAACAGGATTCTGTAGAACTCAAATACTACAACCAAGCCTATTTGGAAATGGCCTTAGAAAAAGAAGGGCTAGACAGCAAAGAATACCTGGACCATTTAGAAGCCCTTCGCAAAGGAAGTAGAGACAACGGAATAGACAAGGTCATGGCCACCCATCAGTTAGACGGATTTGTAGCCCCCACCGGATCTCCTGCATGGAGCATTGATTGGTTAAACGGAGACAACTACCATGTGTCCAGCTCCTCGCCCGCCGCCTGGGCCGGCTACCCCAACATCACCGTTCCTATGGGAGCGGTACACGGTTTACCAGTAGGACTCTCCTTCTTTGGCACCGCCTGGAGTGAGCCTACCCTAATAGAGATGGCCTATGGTTTTGAACAGGCCACCAAAGCCAGAATAGTCCCTACCTTTAGGGCTTGGGATTCAGAATAAACTACCCTATTTAAAATAAAAAGTCTGCAGCTAAAGCTGCGGACTTTTTT